>JAHEKL010000018.1:7020-20572 GCA_024638345.1 Gammaproteobacteria bacterium
TCGATTTCTACAAGGTGCCCTCCTACTGGCGTCCTGGCGCATCGGCCCCCCCTTCCCTACCGTTTCCCGCTGCCGGCCTACCGTGAATGGAGCGCGTGCCGCCGGGTTCTCTCCGGGAGACCGCATGACGGTTTTCACTCGCACGGCTCTGATCGGATTCGGGCTCTTGAGTCTGATCGCGACCCCACGCGCCTCGCTGGGACAGGACCGGATCGAAGCCGACTTGGAGCGACTTACGACTGCCAATGCCAAGGGATTCGTGGAGCCTCTCTCTCGAGGGCTCGCGTTCGCCATGGTCGGAGGGATCTTCGATGGAGCGGAGCCGCTCGGGGCGTTCGACTTCGAGGTGGGCGCGAGAGTATCGGGGGCCCTTCCTCCGAGGGAATCCGAAACGTTCCAACCCGTGCTCCCCGAGGAAGTGGTATGGAACGGCACGACCTACACCGACCCCTATCGTGCTCGGGACGGGCTCACCTCGACGCCCACGGTGGTCGGACGGGGTCCCGGCGTGGTGCTGGAGCCGAGCGGAGGATTTCGCGAGGCCTTGACCACCTCCGGCCGACAGCCGAGCGACTTCGAGCTTCCACTACCGGCCGGTCGCGACATTCCTGCTGTCCCGTACCCTGTATTCCATGCCTCGCTCGGTGTGGGATTCGGTACCGAGCTGAGCGTGCGCTTCACTCCCGAGCTGAAGGTGGACGAGGAGCTCGGGGGGTTTCGTGGACTGGGGTTCGCCTTGCGTCACGCCCTCACGAACTGGTTCGAATCTCCGGTCGAGCTCTCCATCCTCCTGGCACGACAAACCCTGGACATCGGTACCTATCTGGACGCCTCGTCCACTCAGTACGGTCTTCTGGCCAGCCGGCGACTGGGTCCCCTCGCGCTGTTCGCGTCGGGTCAGCTTCGAAGCGGAACGGTGGATGTGCTGTACGAAGTGGACAACGCCGACAACGCGAATCCGGGACTTCCCAACGACGGGGAGCAGATTCGATTCTCGGAGAAGCTGGGGACAGGAGGTGCGCTCGGCTTGGGCGCTCGCCTCCAGCTCCTGATCATGAACCTCTCCGGGCAGTATACCTTCGAGGACTACTCGGTGGTGACGATCAAGGTTGGGTTCGGAACGCCTTAGTCCCCGGGGGAGATCAGCGCGAGTCGGGCGCGCCGTCCGGTCTGCCTCGACGCTCGAGCGTGGGTCGATCGGCTCCCGGAGCCCGCCTGGGCACGACCGGAAGCGCCGAGCTCGGTATCCGAGATTCGGGCGCTCGGAGTGAAGCGGGCGGTGCCTGGTCGCCCGCCTGTCCCACCGGCGGTCCCTGCCCGTTCGCGCGACCCTGATCGACATTTCGCAGCAGATCGGGGCCAGCGAGCCCCCCACCCGGCTCGAAGAACCGATCGGAAGCGGGGCGTCCTACTGCCGTGCGGCTCTGCACGATCGGTGTGCCCGCTTCCCCCAAGAACCTACGCGTGAACGCGAACTGTGGGAGTCCCGGCTGCGGAGGACGGGCGTAGAGGATCTGATCACCCCGGTAGCGAGTCGCTGGGTAGTAGTACGGGTCGTTGTAGATCACCACCCGCACGTCGAGGCACGTCTGCATGTAAGGGTTCCAATCCTCGAACGGCTGCTCCACATGGCACTGGTAACAGAGGAATCGAGGATACGAATAAGGCTGATCGACGTGATAGGCGGTGAAGTCGATGGCGTAGTCTGCCTCAGTCGCCTCTGGGAGGAGGACCTGCCGGAAGTCGTCGATCACGACGTACGGGTCCGCTCGAATGCGGTTTCGGTCCAGTGAGGAGTCCCACCCTCCCGCGACCGGGATCGTCGAAAGCCGGTCGAAGGAGAAAGGCCGCCCCGAGGCGAGCACGAAGAAGTATCCCACGCCTGGCGATTCGTCGATGACCCACTCGTCCGAGTCCGGGAACAACAGTCGGTAATCACGGCCGCCGCGCGCTCGGGCCGCTTGATCCGCTCCACCGGGGAAGAGAAGTCGGAGCACTCCGTCGGTATCGATGTGGAATACCAGCAGGTGCGCGTCAGCGGAGGCACGGTAGTAAACGCGTGCCTGGTCACCGCTCTCGAACACGGGATCGACGCCCCGATCGAGCCATATGCGGGTTTCGAGGGATTCGGGCGGACTCGAAGGCGCTTGACGTGCCCAACCCGCGACCGGGAAGAACGCCGTCACCGACAGCGCGATCAATGCCATCCGGTTCAGCGTCATCCGGGCCTGTTCGGTTGTGCGGGAATCTGACTCAGCCCCCGTGAAAGTGCAGAGATCGTGCCGGACGATCATGACGTCGAGAAACGCTCTCCCGAGCGGGTATTCGCGCCGCTGGACGCGCGGTGCTGGGCGCCAGTCATCCTTGATTGTCCCATGACGAGGACGCCGTTCGCTCTCTGCGGGGTACAACCCATTGCTTCTTCACCCGTGACAGGCCCCACTGGCTCCGAATCTCCTTACTATCTAGGCGATTGCAGCGAAAACGTTCCTCCGGTAGCTTCGGCACGCCAATGAATCGACCGCCCACCGCTCCCAACGCAAACCGCCGGGCCGAGCTCCTCAGGCCGGAGGATCTTGCATCGCTGGGAGGCCTGGAGATCCGGACCCGGGCCGTTGTGGAGGGATTCTTCATGGGCCTCCACCGTTCCCCGCACCGCGGGTTCTCTGCCGAGTTCGCGGAGCTCCGAGGCTATCGGCCCGGGGACGACCTGCGTCACATCGACTGGCGCATGTACGCCCGCTCGGATCGCTTCTACGTGAAGCAGTTCGAGGAAGAGACCAATCTTCGTGCCCACCTCCTCCTCGATGTCAGCGCCTCCATGGGCTGGAGCTCTCGTCCCCCGATCCTGCCGACCAAGCTCTGGTACGGCTCCACGCTCGCGGCCGCGCTCGCGTCGATCCTCCTCCGACAGGGGGACCGAGCCGGCCTCGCGGTATTCGACGATAGGATCCGCGGATGGCTGTCGTCGCGGGGGGGAAGACGCCAATGGGTGGAGTTCGTTCGCAAGCTCGACGGCCTGGAGGCGTCGGGGAGCACGGACGCATCGACCGCGATTCGAGAGGTCGCACTTCGTCTTCACCGTCGGGGGCTAGTGGTGCTCATCTCCGATCTCCTGATCGATCCGGAGGAGACGATCCGAGCGCTCCGGTACCTGGCCCATCGCAAGCACCAAGTGATGGTCTTCCACCTCCTCGATCCCGGCGAACGGGATCTCACCGGCTCGGGCGACGCACGATTTCGGGATCCCGAGACAGGCGAGGAGCTACTGGTCGACGTGACCGAGGTTCGGGAGGACTACCGTGACGCCGTGGAGCTGGCCCTCAACGAATGGCGGCGAGCACTTCGGCCCGCCGGCGTCGACTACGTGCTCGTCGACACTGCCGCACCCCTGGCCACCGTCCTCCGGGCCTTCCTGAGCAAGCGGGAGCGACTGGGCTGAGCCATGACGGTGCTGACTCCCTTCGTCCTCCTGGGACTCGTCGCTCTCGCAGTTCCCATCCTTCTGCACCTCCTCAGGAGACAGGAGCGGCGGACCCGGGTCTTCCCCGCCTTGCGCTATCTGAAGCGAAGCACCCGGGAGCATGCCCGGATCGTGCGTCTCCGTCAGCTCCTCCTCCTCGCGCTGCGTTTGGCGGCCGTCATCCTCGTGTCTCTCGCCGGCGCGCGTCTGGTCTTGCCGCTCGGGGGACGCGACGACCCGCCGGCGGCGATCGCCCTGATCATGGACAACGGACTCACGTCGGCAGCTGTCGTGGGAGAGGGTCGTGTGCTGGACTCGCTCGCGGCGACCGCGGCACAGGCTCTGAGTCGGACGGGTCCGAGGGATCAGGTCTGGATCGTGCCAAGCGGTGCGCCGGATCAGACCTCCGTACCCATGTCACCTGACCGGGCGCTTGCCGCAATCGAGGCGCTGACACCCACACATGTCACTTCGAGCCTCCGATCCAGCCTGGACCGGGCTGGAAGCCTGCTGGATGCGGCCCCTTCCGAGCTGAGAGAGCTGATTCTCGTGTCGGATCTTCGACCAGAGGCGTTCGAGTCTGGAACCACCGGCGACCAGCCCCGGTCCGAGCGGGTGCTCGTGGCCCCAGCTCCCACGGCACCTTCGTCCAATCGGGGCATCGGCTCGCTCTCCATCTCCGGAGGAATGACGCCGCGCGCGGGTGAGCTGGGTCAGATCGAGGTCACGGTGATCGGAAGCGACGTCGGCGGGGCGACGGTGCGAGGCTATGTGGACGAGCGCCTCGTCGGGACGGCGGTGGCCAGCGAGGATGGCACCGCGGTGCTTCCCTTGCCCAGGCTTCCTGTCGGCTGGGTGCGAGGCCGGGTGGAGGTGGAGCCCGACGGTCTGCGGGGTGATGACGTGGCCTATTTCGGGCTACGTGCGATCCCGCCGCCCACGGTCCAGATCCTCGGCCCGGTTTCGTCCTTCGTAGAGGAAGCCGTCTCGGTCCTGGATCAGGCCGGCCGCATTCGGTTGGTCCAGAGTGGCGAAGCGGTCGTGCAGGTGCTCAGTGGGGGCTCTCCCGCCACTCCCTCCCCGGCCGCGGCGCTGATCGTGATCCCTCCGGACGAGAGCGCCCTGCTCCCCGCCCTGAACCAACGGCTGGCCACGATCCTTCCTGACTGGAGTCTCGAAGCGACGACGCCCGTCGGAGAGGTGGAGGCGAGAGTTGCAAGCGGCTCACTCGCCGGCTTCCTTCCGACGGTTCCGAACGTACGACTCGCATACGCGATCCGAGCGCAGGGATCCGAGCCGGACTGGTCCGAGCTCATGACCCTATCGGACGGACGGCCCTGGATCGTGGAGTCCGCCACACCAGAGCGTTCGGTGATCGTTTTGGCCTCTCCGATGACGCTCGAAGCATCCGACCTCCCGTCGTCGGCCTCGATGCTTCCCCTCATGGAGCTGCTGGTCAGTCGGTCGACGGACTCCCCTGGGCGGGGTCAGGTGAGGCCCGGTGAGCCTCTGCGTCTCCCCCCGGCAGCCGCGATCGTCCGTCTGCCGGACGACACCGAGCGGGTCGTTACCGGCGGCGGAATGCTCCGCGACACCCACTCGGCGGGCGTTTACGAGGTCCTCGACTCCGAGCGTCAGATCCTGAGCCTCATCCCGGTCAACCCGATATCTCCCGGCTCGCTGGCCTCCCTGACCGCGTCCGAAGCGGCTGCTCGACTCGAGGATGCCTGGGAGAACGCACGTCCCGGCGATCCGTGGCCGCGCTCGGTTCTCACGGATCGGCGCGGCCGGGAAGTCTCCGGCCCCCTCCTCCTGGGTCTGCTGTTCGTGCTCGTAGCGGAAAGCTGGCTGGCGTCCGTGAATCCTCGTGGCTCCAGAAGCCCCGCGGAGCCCACGACGGAGGTGGAGCCGTCATGAGCCGACTCCACCCCGTGATCGAGGCCATAAAGCACACTCCCCTTGCGAGCAAGCTGGGGAAGAGGCTCCCCCGAGCCGGAGAGCGACTCGCTATCGGCGGAGTCGTCGGAGGAGCCGGCTCCGCTCTGATCGCGAACCTCCACGAGTCCCACCCCACACGCATCCTGGTGGTCGTCTCTCCGGATCCCGACAGCGCGAGCCGGGTGGAAGCGGACTTGGAGTCGCTGCTGGGTCTCGAAACCCCTCACTTCTACCCTCAGTATGAGACCCGGCTCGATTCACGAGAGGACGCAGACCCCCGAATCGACGCACTCCGAGTGGAGGCGGTTGAAGCGCTCCTCGGCGGTCATGGCCGAATCTTCGTCACGACACCGCGCGCCCTACAAGAGCGAATGGCGATGCCGGATCGCCTGACCCAGCTCCACGTCGAGCTCACCAAGGGGGAGGAGATCGGTCTCTCGCTGCTCGTGGAAGAGCTCGACACGATGGGATACCAGCGAGTGCCCCTTGTCGAGGAGGTGGGACAGTTCGGGGTCCGGGGAGGCCTGGTCGACATCTTCTCCCTCGGGCTGTCCGATCCGATCCGGATCGAGTTCTGGGGCGACGAGATCTCGTCGATCCGCTCCTTCGAGGTGACCGACCAGCGCTCGGTGCAGGAGCTCGAGACCGTTCGTCTCCTTCCCGCAGCGTTTCGCTCGGGTCCGGGACGCGGAGGGACGAACGAGTCCACCCTTCGAAGCTTCCTCGAAGTCCTACCGACCGAAACGATCATGGTCGGAATCGGAGGGACCCACTGGGAGGAGGACTTCCGGAAGACCTGGGCACACGCGCGGCTGCTGAGAGACGAGTCGGCGCAGGAGGCCGAGACCTCCCTCGACCAGCACCTGCTCCCCCCCTCCGAAGCGGCCGCGATCCTCAGAACACTCCCGATCCTTCGTCTGACTCCGGAGGAGGGCCACGAGCACTCGCTCGACTCCCGACCTCCGCCCACGATCGATCGGAAGATGAGCAGGCTCATTGCGTTCCTCCGCGAGCAATCGGTTCAGGGTGCGAGCACCCTGATCCTCTGTGACAACGAAGGACAGGTGGAGCGACTCGATGAGATCCTGCTCGAGTCCGGTGAGCCGATCCCGGGCGTGAGCATAGGCTTGGGGTCGGTCGAGGGAGGCTTCACGATCCCGTCCGTGCCGACGCTGAACGTGCTGACGGACCACGAGATCTTTCGTCGGCGACGCAGAGTGCGATCGAAGAGGCGATTCAGCGGCGCGATGGCGCTCGAGAGCCTCGCTCAGCTGTCGCCGGGCGACTACGTGGTGCACATGGATCACGGGATCGGCCAGTTCCAGGGCTTGGAGCAGATCGAGGTGGGCGGGGAGGATCTGGAGGTTCTGGCAATCGCATACGCCGAGGGGGAGACGCTCCGTGTCCCGGTCTACCGGCTGGATCTGGTCGAGCGCTGGGTAGGAGAGAGGGACGAGTCCGAGCCCCCGTCGGTGCACCGGATCGGTGGACGTCGGTGGAAGACGCTGAGGCGTCGGACCGAAGCGGCTATCGAGAAAATGACTCGGGAACTCTTGGAGCTCTACGCGGAGCGAGAGCTGGCGGAGGGCTTCGCGTTCTCGCCCGATTCCAAGTGGCAGACGGAGATGGAGGCGGGGTTCCTCTACGAGGACACGCCCGACCAGCGGAAGGTGACCCGAGAGGTCAAGAAGGACATGGAGTCCGCCCGACCCATGGATCGACTCATTTGTGGCGACGTCGGGTTCGGCAAGACAGAAGTGGCGATTCGAGCCGCGTTCAAGGCGGTTCAGGACGGAAAGCAGGTGGCGGTTCTGGCCCCGACCACGATCCTGGTCCAGCAACACCATCGAACCTTCGGGGAGCGGCTCGCGGACTTTCCCGTGCGCGTGGCCTCCCTTTCCCGCTTTCGTACGGCGCGCGAGCAGGAGGAGACACTCCTTGCGCTCGAGCGAGGAGAGATCGACATCGTCGTCGGCACGCATCGTCTTTTTTCGGGTGACGTTCGATTCCGCGACCTGGGTCTCCTCATCGTGGACGAGGAGCAGCGGTTCGGGGTCAAGCACAAAGAGGCGCTGAAGCGGCTGAGGGCGAGCGTGGACGCGTTGACCCTCACGGCCACCCCGATTCCTCGAACGCTCCAACTGTCGCTCGCCGGAGTCCGCAGCCTGTCCCTGATTCGCAGCCCGCCCGCGGACCGACTGGCCGTCAGCACGCAGGCCATCCCATGGAGCGACTCCCTCATCGCCGAGATCCTGGTTCAGGAGCTCGACCGTGGCGGTCAAACTTTCTTCTTGCACAACCGAGTAGAGACGATCCGATCCGTGTGCGAGCGTCTTCGACGTCTCGTCCCGGAGGGCCGAATCGAAGTTGCGCACGGTCAAATGGCCGCGAACGACCTCGACGAAGTGATGAGGGGCTTCATCGAGGGCGAAGTCGATGTGCTGGTGTGCTCGTCGATCATCGAGAACGGCCTAGACGTGCCCAATGCGAACACCCTCGTCGTCGATGGAGCCGATCGATTCGGCTTGGCCCAACTCTATCAGATTCGTGGCAGGGTGGGTCGATCGAACCGGCGGGCCTACTGCTATCTGGTGACGCCCGACTCGCTCACGGAGGACGCGAGACGCAGGATTCAACTGCTCGAGCGGCACACCGAGCTGGGAAGCGGTTATCAGATTGCGCTACGTGACCTCGAGATCCGGGGTGCCGGAAATCTCTTGGGCGCGGATCAGTCCGGGTTCGCCCACGCGGTCGGGATGGATACGTATCTCCGTCTCTTGGAGGATGCGGTGCGCAGGGTGCGCGGGGCGGCGGCGCGAAAAGGGGAGATCGAGTTCGGAGAGCCCGACGTCTCCGTTCCGGGATCGGCGTTCGTGCCGGACAGCTACGTTTCGGACTCAGGCCAGAAATTGCATCTTTATCGACGACTTTCGAGGCTGGACACCCGGGCTGAGGTCGCGCTCCTACGGGAGGAGATTCGGGACCGGTTCGGTCCCATACCCGACGAAGTGGAGCGGCTTCTGGACGTCCGTCTTCTACGCCTCCTCGGTAAGCGACTCGGGATCGAGAGGGTCTTCGTGAGAGGCCGGGAGGGCAGGATCACCTTTCGTGCGACCGCCAATCCCAGGCTCACAGCCCTGGAAGATCCGTTCAAAGATCGACAGGTCGAAGTGAAGGTGAGGCGCATGGCACCCCTCTCTCTCTCTCTTCGGCAGGCGGGGACGGAGCCTCTCACGCGAACCCTCATCCGGGCGCTCGACGCCTTGGTGGTCGAAAGAGCGCGGGCGGCCTGATGCACGCGCCCGGGAAGGTGTCGGCGTTCTCACGATCCACAAGAGCAGAACAGGAAACCTCCATGCGTGGTCTCAGTAGGGTCTTCTTCGCAGGCGCACTCGTGCTCTCCCTCGTCGCGGGATGCGATCGTGGCCTCGGGCCCGACGTGGCCGCATCTGCAGCCGACTTCGAGCTGGAGATCGAGGAGGCCGCCCAGATCCTGGCACCCGTTTCCGCGCTTCCGAACGATCCGGGAGTCGCGGAGACCACCCTGGACTTCTGGATCGACTACACGTTGCTGGCCTGGGCGGTCAACGCCGAAGGGGAACTCGAGCAGCTGGACATTTCTGCGATCACCGAGCAGGAGGTCTCTCGATCGCTCGTCCTTCGGCTCCGGGAGCAGGTGATCCAGTTGGACACGACCATCACGGACGAAGATCTGCGCGCTTCGTTCGAACAGCAAAGGCCCGGTGAGGAGCTCCGGGCGAGTCACATCCTGCTTTCGATTCCACCGGACGCCACCCCCCAGCAGCAGGATTCGATCCGAGCACTCACCGCGGACATACGCGATCGCGCGCAGGCCGGAGAGGACTTCGGAAGCCTGGCCGAGCAGTACTCGCACGATCCCGGTTCCGCGATTCAGGGTGGCGACCTGGGCTTCTTTGGTCGAGGAATGATGGTGCCGCCTTTCGAGGAGGCCGCGTTCGCACTGCAGCCGGGCGAGGTGAGTGACGTCGTCGAGACCTCCTTCGGACTCCACGTGATCCGTATAGAGGAGCGGCGCGGCCCGACGTTCGAGGACATCGCGGAGGACTACCGGGTCCAGCTCCTGGCAGAACGGGAGATGGTCGCCGAGTCCACGTACCTGGCAAGTCTCGAAGAGCCAGCGAACGTACAGCTGGCGGAGGACGCGATCGGTCTCGTTCGGCAGATCACCGCCGACCCCGAGGAGCGCCTGTCCGGGAACGAGGCATCGCGGCCGCTGGCCACCTGGCAGGGCGGGGAGCTCCCGGCAGAGGAGTACCGGGAGTTCATTCTGGGACAGCCACGCGAGATTCGTCAGCAGGTGACGGTCGCGCAGGACCAGCAACTCCAGCAGATGGTACGTGATCTCGCTCGGGATCGGCTCCTGGTCGCGGA
The DNA here is from genome assembly GCA_024638345.1 of Gammaproteobacteria bacterium. GTDB lineage: Bacteria > Gemmatimonadota > Gemmatimonadetes > Longimicrobiales > Gaopeijiaceae > JAAXGI01. Next base: position 16,835 of record JAHEKL010000018.1, read on the forward strand.
GGTCGAGCGAAGGGGTATCGAGGCCACCGCGGAGGAGGAGGAAGAAGTGGTGGCCGGTATCCTCGAGCAGTACGTGCTCATCGCGGATTTCCTGGGTCTCGATTCGCTCCAGGTCGAGGAAGGATCGACGCTCCGCGACACCGTGGATCAGGAGGTCATGGGGCTCATGGGCCGGTTGGTTTCGAATGAGCAGGATATCATCCCTCTCGGGGTGCTCGGACTCCCGCTGAGGGCGCGATACGAGCCGAGGCAGGCGGACGAGGCGGCCAGCCGAATCGTCGCTCGCGTGGAGGAGATTCGGGCCGCGAGCGGCGGGCAGCCGCCTGCGCCCGCCACACAGCCCGCGCCGGCCGCCCCACCTGCTCCATCCGGCGATTCCGCCGAGCCCGGTCCGTGAGCGGTGTGGGCCGGAACCCCCTGTCGCGTTCCTGTTTAGGAGTGCTCGTGACTCTCGTGGAGGCCAGAATGCCGGCACAGCCCCGTGGCGTTGCCCACACACTCCTCGCTTCCCTTCTCGTCCTGGCGGTACTGGCGACGCCTGCGGCGAGCGGGGCGCAGACCGCGGGTCTGCAGGACGCGGGTTCGAATGAGGACGAGCTCGTCGATCGTGTCGTAGCCATCGTCGGAGACTCGGCGGTCTTCTATTCCCAGGTGCAAGAGCAGCTTCTTCGCCTGAGGGCGTCGGGAATGCCGCTGCCCGAAGATCCCGCCGAGGTTCAGGAGCTCGAGTCGGAGGTTCTCGACGAGATCGTGACGCAGACGCTGATTCTCAATGCCGCCGGTGCGGACACGCTGCTCACCGTGCCTGCCGCCCGCCTCGACCAGGAGGCGGAGCGCGCGTGGCAGGACGTGGTCGCGCGGTTCGGGACCGAAGCGGCAACGGCCCGCGCGCTGGAGGCTGAAGGCATGAGCATCGCACAGTACCGGGCAAACCAGCGTGAGGAGATCCGAAAGGGCCTCCTCATCGAGACCTTCGTCCAGGCACAGAGAAGAGAGAGCCGACTAGCCCCCATCGAGGAAGCCGAGATTCGGGAGTTCTTCGACCGGGAGCGGGACAACCTCGGGGAGCGCCCCGCAACGCTGACGTTCGATCAGGTCGTCCTCGCGCCACAGCCCTCGGATTCGGTCAAAGCGGCGTCACGTGAACGGGCGTACGAGATCTTGAACCAGATCGAGAACGACGAGGACTTCGCCGACCTGGCCCGAAGGTTCTCGGACGACCCGGGATCGGCACAGAGAGGAGGGGAGCTGGGTTGGGTTCGTCGTGGTGTCATGGTGGAGGAATTCGAAGACGCGGCGTTCAGCCTCGGGAGAGGCGGCGTGAGTGACGTCGTCGATACTCAATTCGGAGCGCACATCATCCAGGTGGAGCGGATACGCGGAGCCGAGCGGATGGTACGTCATATCCTGGTAGCCGCCGAACCCACCCCGAGCGATGTCGAGGTGGCTCGAGAGCGGGCGACCGAGATCAGGGAAGCGGTAGCCTCGGGCGCTCCCCTCTCCGACTACTACGACGAGGCCCAGGATACCGGTCTCCCGCGGCCCATGACCCTTCCGATGGACCAGCTGGGGCAGCTGCCGAGCGGACTCGCGCAGGCTTTGACCGCCGCTGAGGAGGGAGCCGTCTTGGGTCCCATCGAGGTCGCTCAGCAGCCGAACCGACCGACCTATGCCGTCGTCGAGGTCCTGGAGCTCCGAGAGGCCGGTCAGCTCACCTACGAGGACGTGCGCAACCAGATCCGAGGAATCCTGCAGGACGAGCGTTTCCAGGATCAGCTGATCGAGCGCCTCCGCGCTCAGACGTACGTCGACGTGCGCTGGTGAGCGCGCACGATACCCGCAGCGTCCGCATCGCAGTCACGGTCGGAGACCCGAGAGGAATCGGACCGGAAATCCTCCCGGTAGCTCTGAAGGAGTTCTTGACGGACCAGCCGCAGGCCGAGATCACGGTCCTGGGAGACCGTGAAAGCCTGCAGGTGACCGCCGCCGAAGTCCGGGCTCACCCGGTCGGAGTGTACGAGGGATCGCTGGAGAGCGCCGGACTCGTCTCGCTACGCGCGATCGAGGAGAGTGTCCGAATGGCGCTCCTCGGACATGTCGACGCGATCGTGACCGGTCCGGTTCACAAGCCCGCTCTCCACTCCGCCGGGGCCACGCATCCAGGGCAGACCGAGCTTCTACAGGCGCTCACCGGAGCCCCCAGCGTGGGAATGCTCATGCACGCCGAGCGGACCGCGCTCGGAGGCCCGCTCCGTATCCTGCTGGCTACCACGCACATCCCGCATAAGGACGTGGCCTCGCACTTGACCAGGGCCAGGGTCCGTGAGCAGGTCGGTCTGCTCTGGCGCAGCCTGCGAGCACATTGGGGAATCCCCGCCCCTAGTATCGCTCTGTGTGCGCTGAACCCGCACGCGTCGGACGGGGGCCTGTTCGGGGACGAGGAGGCGACCGTGCTGTCTCCGGCGGTGCGTGAGCTTCGTGAATCCGGGATCGACGTGACGGATCCGATGCCTGCCGACACCGTCTTCTTGCGGATGATCGAAGGAGACGCAGACGCCGTGGTCGCGCCGTATCACGACGTCGGGATGGCTGTGTTCAAGACACTTTCGTTCGGAAGCGGCGTGAACGTGACCCTCGGCCTTCCCTTCCCTCGAACGTCCCCGGATCATGGCACGGCGTTCGACCGAGTGGGCACCGGGACCGCCGATCACGGGTCCTTCACCGAGGCTCTCCGGCTTGCGTCCAGGCTGGCGCTTCGTCGCGGCGCGGCTGCGCTTTGACACGTGACTCCCGCGGAAAATATCTTTCGCCGCACCTCGTACGAACCACCTCGGAATCGCTCACCGGCGCCGGTTTCAGCGTGATCACACTGACGAGAGTCTCCAAGGACTACCCGCCACGGGGACTTGCGCTGGAGGAGGTGTCCCTCCACATCGGGAAGGGAGAGATGGCCTTCCTGACCGGCCACTCCGGGTCTGGCAAATCCACGACGTTGAGGCTGATCCACATGGCGGAGAAGCCGTCGGCCGGTGAAGTGCGGGTGAGTGGATTCTCCTCCCAGTTGGTGTCTGGCCGCGACATCTGGAAGCTCCGCCGCCGGGTCGGATGCGTGTTCCAGGATTTCCAACTTCTCCCAGGTCGTACGGCCATGGAGAACGTCGCCTTCGCTCTTGAAGTCACCGGCAACCGGAGGGGTGAGATCCTTCCCAAGGCGAGCCGACTACTCGCCAAGGTCGGTCTCTCCGCAAAATCCGGCGCGCTCGTGCACGAGCTCTCGGGTGGTGAGCAGCAGCGAGTCGCCGTGGCTCGGGCGCTCGCGAACGAGCCGCTCGTCCTGCTGGCCGACGAGCCGACCGGAAACCTGGACGAACGGGCCTCGAGGGGCATCATGGAGCTCTTCAAAGAGCTCAACGCCCAGGGCATGACTGTCCTCATGGCTACGCACGACCTCGACATGATCCGGAAGTATCCCAGAGTCCGTGTGCTCGAGCTGAACGAAGGTCGACTGGCCTACGATTCCGCAGCGGTGGCCGAACCGAACTGATGCAAGCGCTACGCGAAGCCTTCGCCGCGATTCGACGCGCCCCCTTCCTCAGCGCCCTGTCGGCGGCGATGGTCGCCCTCGCCCTGTTCGTTGTGGGGCTCTTCGGGCTCGTCACCTACAACATGCACCAGGCGCTCACGCGGGTTGAAGAGCGCGTCGAGGTGGTCGCTTATATCCGCGAAGGCGCCCGCGAC
>JAHEKL010000202.1 GCA_024638345.1 Gammaproteobacteria bacterium
CGTATGCAAGAAGCAACTCGAGCAGTTCTTCGACCGAGGGGGGAATTTTCTCGATACGGCCAATCTCTACACCGACGGCCAGAGCGAGGAGATTCTGGGTCGCCTCCTGCAGGGGCGGAGGGACGAGGTCGTGCTCGCGACCAAGTACACGTTCAGCAAGCGTCCCGGCGATCCCAACGCGGGCGGCAACGCACGCAAGAACATGATGGAGTCGATCGATGCCAGCCTTCGGCGTTTGAAGACCGACTACGTCGACCTCTACTGGGTCCACGCCTGGGACAGGATCACTCCAATCGACGAGGTCATGCGGGGGTTGGACGACCTGGTGCGCTCTGGGAGGGTCCACCACGTGGGTGTCTCCGACTTCCCGGCCTGGAAGGCCTCGGAAGCAAACACGCTGGCCGACCTACGCGGATGGTCCCCGTTCATCGCACTGCAGGTGGAATACAGCCTCGCACAGCGCGACGTCGAGCGGGAGCTGGTTCCCATGGCTCGAGACCTGAGGCTGGGTGTCACACCGTGGTCGCCTCTCGCGGGCGGCCTCCTCACAGGCAAATACTCGAGAAAGGATCTGGAGTCGAGAGCGGAGCTGAAACCGGGAGAAAGGCCCCAAAACCGGCACCAGATGGTCAGCTCCCGACTGACCGAGCGAAGGCTGGACATCGCGGAGGCCACGGAGGAGGTGGCTGCACAGACGGGGTGCTCCCCCGCGCAGGTCGCTCTGCGGTGGGTCATGGACCGCCCCGGCGTCACGAGCACGATCTTGGGTGCGCGCACCACGGAGCAGCTGGAAGACAACCTCGGGAGTCTCGACATCGAGCTCGACCCGGAGCACGTCGCCCGTCTCGACGAGGTCAGTCGGATCGAGCTGGGGTTCCCTCACGACATGGTGAGAAGCCCCCGTATTCTGCAGTTCCTCTATGGTGATGCAGAGGTCGAGCCCTATCGACCGTGAGCTGGCGGAGCGCAGGCCGGCTCGATGCGTCGCTCACGTCCCGGCCGTGCGTGGATCGGGCTAGTCGACGCGCTCGAACAGAAGCCAGCCGTCCGGATCGAGTCTCAGCTCCGTCGGTCGCGATGGGAGGGGCATGATCTGGGTCCACTGACGTCCGTCGACCCAGTCGGCGACGCGGTGGACACCGCCCTCCATCAGGAACTCGAACTCGAGGGGCATGCGGTATGTGGGCCAGAGCGAGTCCTGCTCTTGGGTCAGCGTCACTCGCGCCTGCCTGAGCTCGTCATCCCATGCCCAGTCGAGACGCAAGACGGGGTGACCGGGACGCAGCACCCACTGTTGGAAGAACCAGTCGAGAGGCTGACCGTAGACCTCCTCCATCACGCGCTGGAAGTCCGCCGTGACGACCGCTCCGCCGGCATGCCTCTGGTAGTAGCGGCGAATCCCGTCGAAGAATGCGCGCTCCCCTACGACGTCCCGCAGCATGTGAAGGACGAGTGCGCCCTTCTCATAGGAGTTCTCGTTCAGTAGCCCGAGGAGATTGGAGACGCCCTCGTCCACCACCGGCCGATCCTTCACGTTCGACGCCAGATACTCGGCTTTCAGATCCTCGATACGGGTTCGAAATTCGGCGTCGCTCTGCGTCTGCGCCCAGAACAGCGGCCCGAAGTAGCTGGCGAAGCCCTCCGACAGCCAAAGGTGTCTGAAATCGGCCGGTGTGACCGAATCGCCGAACCACTGGTGGACGATCTCGTGCGCCACGGTCGACTCGATGTTCAACCCACGAGCGATGGCGTTCTCGGAGTAGAAGATCGCCGAGGCGTTCTCCATCCCGCCGAACAGGGTCGAAGACTGAACATTCGCCAGCTTCTCGAACGGGAACGGTCCGAAGAGGTCGACGTAAAGGTCGATCATCTCGGTGGTTCGCGAGAAGACGCTCGCCGCATGGGCCGTATCGGGCGGAAAGACCCAGGATGTGACTTGGACGCACCTGTCTTCACGTGGAGAGGCGGGCGCCTGCTCGCAGGCCGCAAGCCCGTTTTCCAGCACCTCCATCTCTCCGACTCCCACGACCATCAGATAGGTGGGAATGGGAACCCGACTCTCCCATCGCCAGGTGAGCAGACCCGAAACCCCTCCCGTACGAGTCGAGTCCACCGGCGCGGGTGATCCCACCTGCACGCCGTTCGCGATCACCCGCCGGCCCTCCGGAGCGTGAACCGTGAAGCTCACCGTTGCCTTGTCGGCCGGATGATCGTTCGATGGGAACCAGGCGCGCGCTCGGTTGGGCCAGTTGTCGGCAAAGGCGGTCGGGGCTCCGTGCACATTCGCGCGAAGGATCAGGCCATCGTCCGGGATTCCCCTGGCCATGACCTCGACCTGAAGGGTGTCGAAGACACCGGGACGTCCAGGCGTCTCGATCTGCAGAAGCCCCGACTCGTGCCGAAACTCGAGGACCTGCCCGCGCGCGGTCACGAGCTCCGTGGCTAGACCGGAGAAGTCGAGGGTCAGCGAATGTGGACCGGCTCGCTCCCGCAGGTACCGGATGGTCGTTCGACTCGAGATCCGATCGTTCTCGGGCGGAACGACGAGTTCCACGTCGTAATGGACGACATCCAGATCCTGCGCGTACCGATCGGGCCCGGGCACCTGACCGATCTCTATCGGCGGCGGATCGAGCAGCTCGGCGCCGGGCAGAATCGGCGGGGGCGAGATCGAGTCCCACTGGAATACGACCGGCGGTGGGTCGCTGAACCAGCCGAAGGGATTGAGGAGGAACGAGCCGGTGCAGCCGACGAGGAGCGTCAGAACCGCTCCGCTCGCGACGAGCCTGACTGCGGCTCTCGGTGGAACCCTCCGATTCCTGTCGTCGCGTCCTCTCGTCTCGCCCATTTCGGCGGAGAAGATATGAGCATCACCAGGGACTGCGCGAGGGCGAGAGTGGCGGGCCCGAAGCGTCACTCCAATACTGTCCGGAGTGGGCGAGCCACGGAGAAAGGAGCTTGCAGTGGCGATAACGCGGCGAAGGGCCCTGAAATCCCTATGGCGACGAGCGATGAGTCTGGGGGCGGCAGGGGCTGGGCTGAGGCTCGGGGCCGGTCTGGGGCCCGCGAAGCTTTTCTCGAGCGCACGCCCCCGAGAGGGCAATCCAGCCACCGGACCTGTTGCCGAGCCCGGTCGGCCGCTTCGTCAGGCTCTCCGGGAAAGCCTCCAGCGAGACCTCGAGCCTTTCGTGATAGACTTCCCGGTCTCGGCGATCCAGGACCTTCACGAGCGCATCGACCGCGTTCGCTGGCCGGAGATGCCTTTCGACACAGGCTGGTCTGCAGGCACCGACGATTCGGTGCTCCGCGAGCTCGTGAGCTATTGGCGCGATGGATACGACTGGTTCGGGGTTCAAGAGTCCTTGAACGAGCGGACTCACTTGCGCGGACCGATCGAAGGAGAGCTGATTCACTGCGTGAGGTACGAGCGAGCGGGCTCCGAGACTTCCGACCCCGGCTTCCCTCTCCTACTTCTCCACGGCTGGCCCAGCACGTTCCACGAGTTCAATCGGGCCGCGCCTCTCGTCGCTTCGGGCGCAGGTGGAGGCCCGGCGTTCGAGGCCATTGTGCCCTCGCTGCCGGGGTACGGTTTTTCCGATCCTCCGTCCGCGCTCGGGATGAGTCCCACCCGAATCGCGCGGCGCCTTCATGCCCTGATGATCGAGCTGGGCCACGAGCGATATGGGGTCCAGGGTGGGGACTGGGGAGGGATCATCGCTACACAGATGGCACGACTGCACCCAGACGCGCTCGTCGGGCTTCACCTCAACTTCGTCGCGTTTGCGCCGCCCCCGCCGGAGGGGGAAGAGCCGTCGAGTGAGGAGATGGCCTACCGGGAGGCGCGGGCGCGATTCCAGCGAGACCAGACCGGATACTCCGGGATTCAGGGAACTCGTCCGCAAACGCTCATCTACGCCCAGCAGGACTCACCCGTGGGTTGGCTGGCCTGGATGCTCGAGAAGTATTGGGCGTGGAGCGACCACGGAGACGACCTCTGGGACACGTTCTCCCGGGATGACATCCTAACCAACGCCATGTTGTACTGGCTCCCGGGGCGGATCCTCTCCGCAGCGCGACTATACTACGAGAGTCGAAATCCGGTGGCGGGTGACACCGTCGGGGGGGCGGTGTCGGTGCCGACCGGATATGCTCGATTCCCGGCGGAGCCGTGGGCTCCGCCTCGAGAGGTCGTCGAGCGAACATACAACTTGGTTCACTACTCCGAGCCGCCGAGGGGAGGGCATTTCCCAGCCCTCGAGCAACCAGCGCTCTGGGCCGAAGAGGTGGTCGGGTTCTTCGGATCGATCTGAGATCGATCCCTCAGCGCCGGCGCTTCGCGGCGACCCGAACCCGGGCGTCGGTGAGCTACCGGCGGGTCCTCACCCGAATGACGCCGGCCATGTAGCCCGTGCCGTAGAGGGTCGTGGCATCGCGGGCATTGATGTACTCGATTCGCTCGATTTCCGGGGAGCGGATCTGCCGAAGTGAATCGATCTCGCCAAATCGCATGTCGTCTACGAAGACGACGGCGTAGATGGCCCCATCTCCCCCGTCGCCCGCCGCCGCCACGCTACCGAACGTTCCGGTCACACGCGTGCGGACCCAGCGCGGTCTGAGCTGCTGGATGATCTGATACGCATCGCCGTCGGGCAGCGACGCGATCTCCTCTCGGCTGATCTCGTCGGGAGACCCACCGCCGCTGGACGGCGGCGCGAACTGACCAGGGGCTCCGCATCCCGCGAAAGCGAACGAGAGGGCGAAGAAAAGGCCCAGTCGGGCACCGGAGCGCCGCGGAAATGACCAGGTCATGGTGTTCTCCATTAGGATTGATTGGGTGTTTGAATAATGACCCGGCGAAGGAGTTCGCGCACCTGCCGCTCCGGTCGGCAGTACAGTGGGTCCGGTTGCGGCACGAGCGAGGTCGTCGAGGAAACCTTCGTCGGGTCACACCCGTACTGGTCTGAGTCCGTGCGACCCGCGCGTCGACGCGTCCCCCCAGGAATTCCTGCCTCCATGATTGCGCGACGAACCCTCTCGCTCGCACCCGCGGCAGCGGCCCTCCTGCTGGCTCTGCTCCTCCCTGCGGCGGTCCAGGGTCAAGACCCGGACAG
>JAHEKL010000203.1 GCA_024638345.1 Gammaproteobacteria bacterium
CGCGGACGATCTGGAAGCCCCAGCGGTGCGGCTGACCCTCGGGCGGAGTGGGATAGCGAAGACTCTTGAAGGGAATCGCGAGCTCGGCTACGTAGCCGTCTTCAACGATTTGCCCGGCGCTCTCGAAGAGCGCGTCCCAGGAGCGATCAGCGGGAGGGATCGCCTGCGCGACCGTGCCGGACCCGGGTCGAAATCCGCGGCGGCCGACCGACATGACGCCGTCGCCTTGGACCCCGTATCCGTTCACGTCGAAATCGTAACCACGCTGCTGATCCAGGAAGGTGTCGAAGTAGATCGTCACCAGGTCGTCCATCGAGGCCCGGTCCCGCTCGACCCGGTTCGCGCGCATCACCGAGGGATCCTGGTAGTGAACGTGCATCCCGAAGTAGATGTTGTCCGCGTCGTATGCGATATAGACGTCCGTCGACTCGGTTCCCGGTGCTCCCTCGATGGGCGATTGCTGCGTGAACTCGGTGATGCGGGTGGCCGTCCTCCACACGGGGTCGTCCAGAACGCCGTCGATCTCCGGGGGATCGTCGGTCCGGGTCGGGGTGACACGCGGCCTTCCGGGAACCAGACCCAACTCCTCGGGGGTCGGCAGGTTCCCGGGCGTTTCTGCGGTCGCCTCGAGATCGGAGCGGCCGGCCTCCGGGCGCTGCTGACCGCCTCCCGGAATCTGCGCCATGGACGGCAGAGGCCCGAAGACGAGCAAGGCTACGACCCAGAGTGCGGTCTCGAATGCATGGGCTCGCATGGGCGTAGAAGCCGACATCAGGTCTCGATTCCTGTGAAGACCAAGGGTGACTGGGGCCTCAGTAGCGGAGCAGGTACTGGAGCTTGACGAAGAATGCCCGGTTCGTGCGGCGCTGGCCCGTCGTGAAGAAGATCTGCTCCTCGATGCCGTCTCCATCCCGGTCACCCTCGATCAGGTCCGCCTGCTGGAAGTGATCGTCGTACCCGACGTAGAACACCGTCCCCGCGTTGACCCGGTAATTGAAGAGAATGTTGAGGTCGAAGGTCTCGTCCTGGGTGTTGAACTCGGTGATGTTCCTCAGACCCAGCCGATCCGTGAACTGGAAATTCGTGGTCGCTCGGATGATCCCGACGTCGAAGATCTCCTCGTCGTCGTTCGTCGGATCGGTGAAGGTCCGGCGGTCGTAGCTGATGTTGGATTGGAGCCGGTCGAGAGGCCGCACAGTCGCGGAGATGCCCCATCCGACCTGGTGGCCCAGGAATGGTCCCAGGAAGAAGATCTCGTCCCCTGCCGAGTAGCGCGCGAAGATCGAGAACGTGCGACTCGTGTTGATGCTCGAGCCCACGAAGAATCCCTGCTTTCGGAAGTTGACTCCCCCGAAGCGCTCCATGTCCCAGTTCAAGTTCCCGAAGACGCTGATGCTGCGAGCGAAGCTGAAGTTCATCCCCAGGGTCAGGTTCTCGTCTTGAAGCACGTCGTCGAAATCGTAGGTGTGCCCGTACCGGATCGACGGGCCCCAGTTGATGACCCAGCTCTCGGGCCAGAAGCGGTAGGAGAGGTTGGTGGCCACGTTGCGCGTGTCGGTCCGCCGCACGAACCCGACATCCGTATCGAACTCCGGGGAAGTCTCATTGGCCACGATCGACCAGTCCACGTGCCGTCCGTTCTGCCGGATCCGTGTAGCCGCCATGTGGCCGCGGACCTCTTCACCGCCGACCTCCTTGTAGCGGGACCCGATGATTCGATAGTCGGCCTGGATGGTGGGTGTGATGCGGACGTTCGCGTCGGAGCCGAAGACGCGGCTGTGTCCGTCCAAGAACTCCCGATTGGTCACGATCACACCGATGTTCGATTCGGCCCAGAGGTCGTAGCGGGCGCGGCCGATGAAGGTCTTCGCGGCCTCGTCGAACGCGGGATCCTGGGAGTCGTCGACTCTTCCCGGCGCCCGGTCGTTGGCGGCGAGGACGCCGAGCGCGAAGCGCCCCACCTGGCCGCTCAGCTTGGCGCCCCAGTCCGGGTCCACGATCGTGCGCGTGTGGACCACCGTGACCGGGGCTGGGATCTCGAAGATCTCTGCGCCCTCGACGAAGAAGGGCCGCAGCTCCGAGAAGAAGAGCGGGAAGCGCTGGTTGACCTCGATCTGGGGTCGATCGGATTCGATCTGGGAGAAGTCGGGATTGATCGTGAAGTCGGCGATTAGATCCGAAGTGATTCCGTACTTGAGGTTCAGACCGGCGTCCGGATCCGTGTCCTCGTTCACGAAGCCCGGTCTCGTGGGATCGATCTCGCCGTATTGAATCGCGGTGAAGGTCGGGAGGATCTCGAGGTTCCGGCTCGTGGAGATGTCGGTCATCCCCTCGAGGATGCCCATCTGCGAGAAGAAGCTCGTCTCGTCTCGAGACATCGGCGCCCACACCTGGTTCTCGCCACTGCTCCCCTTCACTTCTCGGACGATCTGGAGGCCCCACCGATGGGGCTCCGCCTCCGCGGGGCTCGGGTAGCGCAGGCTCTTGAAGGGGATGGCCATCTCGGCCACGAACCCATCCTCGACCAGCTGACCGGCCGTATCGAAGAGCGTGTTCCAGGACCGGTCCGCCCGGGGGATGCCCCCGCCGCCGCCCCCGCCCCCTCCACCGCCTCCTCCACCGCCCCCTCCACCACGACCTCCACCTCCCCCTCCACCCCCGGACGAGATGACGCCATCGCCCTGGACACCGTATGCGTTGACGTCGAAATCGTACCCGCGCTGCTGATCCAGGAACGGATCCAGGAAAAGCGTGATCAAGTCGTCCTGGAACGCGGTGTCCCGCTCGACCCGGTTCGCCCGCATCATCGACGGATTCCGGTAGTGGGCGTGGAATCCGAAGTAGAGGTTGTCCTCGTCGTATGCGATGTACACGTCGGTGGACTCGGACGCTGGAGCTCCTTCGAACGGGGACTCCTGAGTGAACTCGGTGATGTGCGCAGCCGTCTGCCACACCGCGTCGTCCAGAACGCCGTCGATTTCCGGGGGAGTGTCGGTCCGAGTCGGGGTGACTCGGGGCCTTCCGGCTACGAGGCCGAGTTCTTCCGCCGTGGGAGCGTCGACCGGGGTCTCCGCGGCGGCCGCGGGCTGATCACGGTTCCCGCGCGCCTGGGCCGATCGATCCTGCCCGCCATCCGCCCGCTGGCCCAAGAGATCCGTGGGGACCACGCCGAGACCCGCGACGAGCACGAGGCACGCGACCACGCGGCTGGGCGGGCGGCTCGGCGAGCTCAACAGTCCCTAGTATCTGAGCAGGTACTGCAGCTTGACGAAGATCGCGCGGCTGGTCCGTCGTTGACCGGTGGTGAAGAAGATCTGCTCCTCGATCCCGTCCCCGTCCCGGTCGCCTTCGATCAAGTCTTGCTGCTGGAAGTGATCGTCGTACCCGAGGTAGAACACGGTGCCGGCGTTCACGCGATAATTGAACAGGACGTTGAAGTCGAACGTCTCGTCCTGAGAGTTGAACTCGGTGATGTTTCGCATCCCGAGCCGGTCGGTGAACTGCAGATTCGTGGTGGCACGAAAGATCTGAACGTCGAAGATCTCTTCGTCGTTTTCCGCTGGATTGGTGAACCGGCGCCGCTCGAATCGAAGATTGGAGCTCAGCCGGTCGAGGGGGCGGATCGTTCCGTTCACGTTCCAGCTGATCTGATGTCCCAGGAACGGTCCGAGGAAGAAGATCTCGTCGCCGGCGGAGTAGTTGCCGCCAAAGGAGTAGCTGCGGTTCGTGTTCACATTCCCGCCGATCCGGAACTGGCGTTTGCGGAAGTTGATCCCGCCGAAGCGCTCCATGTCGAAGCTCATGTTCGAAAAGATGCCGATGCTGCGGGCGAAGTCGATCCCGAACCTGAGCCGTAGGTTTTCGTCCTGAAGGGCCCCGTCGAAGTCGTACGTCTGCCCGTAGTCGATCGACGGTCCCCAACTGATGACCCAGCTCTGGGGCCAGAATCGATAGCCGATATCTCCCGATAGGCTGCGGACGTCTGTTCGTCTCACGAATCCGACCGCCGTGTCGAATCCGCGCGAGATTTCGTAGCCGCTGATGGTCCAATTCAGGTTTCGACCATTCTGGTAGAGACCGGCCACGAACATGTGACCGCCTACTTGCTCGGCCGCTGCGGCCTTGTTGGAAGAGCTGAATGCCCGAAAGCCCGACGACAGGGTCGGACCCAGACGGAAGTTGCCGTCCACTCCGACGAGTCGGCTGTATCCGTCCAGGAACTCGCGGTCGGTGACGATCGCGCCGAGGTTCGATTCGGCGTAGAGGTCGTAGCGGGCTCGCCCGATCACCGTCTGCGCGGTCTGATCGAACGCGGGATCCGCCGAGTCGTCGACTCGGCCCGGGGCCCGGTCGTTTGCCGCCAGGAAGCCGAGTGCGAAGCTGCCGGCCTGACCGCTCAGCTTGGCCCCCCAGTCCGGGTCGACGATCGTGCGCGTGTGCACCACGGTGACCGGCGCCCGGATGTCGAAGATCTCTGCCCCTTCGACGAAGAATGGTCGAAGCTCCGAAAAGAAGAGCGGGAAACGCTGGTTCACCTCGATCTGTGGTCGATCCGACTCGATCTGCGAGAAGTCGGGGTTCACGGTGAAGTCGGCGGTCAGATCCGAAGTGATTCCATACTTCACGTTCAGACCCGCGTCCGGATCCGGATCCTGGTTCGAGAAGGCCGGCCCGGTCGGATCGATCTCACCGTATTGGATCGCGGTGAAAGTCGGGAGGAATTCCAGATTTCGGCTGGTCGAGATGTCTGTCATCCCCTCGAGGAGCCCCATCTGCGAGAAGAAGCTGCTCTCACCCCTGGACATGGGCGCCCAGACCTGATTCTCCTGGTTCTTACCCTTCACCTCGCGCACAATCTGAAGTCCCCAGCGATGCGGCTCACCGTCGGGTGGGCTCGGGTAGCGAAGACTCTTGAACGGGATCGACATCTCCGCGGTATAGCCGTCCTCTACGAGCTGCCCACCAGTGTCGAAAAGGGTGTTCCACGATCGATCGGCTCGCGGGATTCCCTGCGGACTGCGACCTCTCCGCCCCGATCCGCCGCCGCCGATGGTTCCCTCACCTTGCACGCCGTACCCATTGACGTCGAACTCGTATCCCCGCTGCTGGT
>JAHEKL010000204.1 GCA_024638345.1 Gammaproteobacteria bacterium
GGACTCGACCGGGGAGTAGTTCACGTGGACGAAGTCGGGGGACTCGGTCCGCATGAACGTCTCGAGCGGTCCATGGTTCGAGTTGCTGGAGACGGTGACGCCGACGTATCGCGTCTCGCCGGAGTCCTTCCAGGCCCTCACGTTCGGCCAGTGGGCCTCGAGACCCCGCAGGCTCTCCACCTGGACCAGATCCAGAGGCCGCCCTCCGAAGAGCCGCTGGGTCTGACGCATCTGCTGGATCCCCTCCGCTTCGTCCTCCGTGTTGATCTTGGTGGCCAGGAAGAGACGGTCCTCGAACTCCGGTCGCTGGAGCACACTGCCGAACTCACGGTCGATCGCCTCGGGCCGGATGGAGGTATCGACTACGCGTCCCCCATAGTCCAGGAGGATCCTCAGCACGTTTGCGATCGGGTCCGTCCCTGCGTTCGGGATGTCCAGCACGGAGGCAGTGGAGCCGAAGCCCACGATTGGGATCGCCTCTCCGGTAGACGGGATCGGACGGGTCGGGAGCGTCTCCTGCAGCCGGCCACTCACGAGACGGCCGTCGACTCCCGGGCCTTCCCAGGCTCCGCGGACGAGGCCGGGTCGTGACATGCCCACACCCAGCGCCGCCAGTCGAATCAGGAAGTCGCGTCTGGTCGTGTCGGATTCGGTTCGCATCGATCCCTTTCGCACCCAACTCGTCCGTGAGGCCCCCAACGGCAGCCACGGGCACGGCGCGCTACGGTAGCGCGAACGTGAAGAGCGCGTGACTGGCGGCGACGCTGACGTATTGTCGGCCGTCGACGCTGAAGGTCATGGGTCCCGCGTGCACACGACCCCCGACGCTCAGGTGCCACAGGCTCTCACCGGTTTCCTGATCCAGCGCGAAGAAGTACCCGTCTCCGCTACCCGAGAAGAGCAGGCCCCCACCCGTGGTGAGCACACCCGGTCTTCCCGGCGAGGAATCGATGGGATATTCCCACACGAGCTCGCCCGTCATGGGATCGAGGGCCCGGATGCTGGTCAGGAAGTTCTCCGGGTCGTCGGCCCGCTGCCCGTACCCGCCGGTGAACTGCTCTCCCTCAACGTACTCGTCGTCGCGCATGTAGTAGATGTCCGCCCCGTCGAGCGCGTACGTGTAGAAGAGCCCGGAAGTGGGGCTGTAGCTGGGAGAGTTCCAGTTCGTGGCCCCACCGATCGTAGGCGAGACCTCGACCCCCTCCTCGGTCGGATCCATATCCTCCACGAGAATTGGACGGCCGTTCGGATCGAGACCCTGGGCCCACGTCTGCTCGGCGAAGGGTACACCGTGCAGGAACTCGCCCGTCTCGCGGTCGAGGACGTAGTAGAAGGCGTTGCGGTTCGCCCAGAGCATCAACTTCCGTTCGACTCCGTTGACCTCCAGATCGGCGAGCACGGGAACCTGGATCGCGTCCCAATCGTGCGTATCGTGAGGGGTGAACTGGAAGGCCCAGACCAGCTCGCCGGTGTCGGCATTAAGCGCGACCACGGCGTCGGCATAGAGGTTGTCACCGAGCCGCATGTCCCCGTTCCAGTCGGGCGCCGGGTTGCCAGTGCCCCAGTAGACGAGGTTCAGATCCGGGTCGTACGAGCCCGTGATCCAGGTCGGCGCGCCGCCGGTTCTCCAAGAGTCACCGCTCCACGTTTCGTTGCCGGGCTCGCCGGGTCCGGGGATCGTGTAGAATCGCCACACCCGCTCCCCGGTCTTCGCATCGTAGGCGTCCAGGAATCCGCGAACGCCGTATTCCCCGCCGGCCATCCCCGTAACGACCTTGTCGCCGATGATGAGCGGAGCCGACGTGATGCTGTAACCCGCATCGGCCCTCTCCACCTCGACGTCCCAGATCACGTTTCCCGTGGCGATATCGAGTGCGAGCAGGTGAGCGTCGACGGTGCCGAGATACACGAGGTCTCCGAGTACGGCGACCCCGCGGTTGTTCAGTCCGCAGCAGAGTCGGATCTCGTCCTGATCCACCGGGTGATCGTACCTCCAGAAGGGTCTTCCGGTCGCCGCGTCCATCACGATGAGGTTGCTCGGGGACTCGGTGATGAACATCAGCCCGTCGACCACGACCGGACTGGTCTCGACCTGTGAGAGCGTGTTGAACTGGTGGACCCACTCCACTTTCAGATTCGCCACGTTCCCGGTGTTGATCTGACCCAAGGTGCTATAACGTTGCGACTTGTAGTCGCCGGAGTACATGAGCCAGTTGTGGGGCTCCTGCTCGGCGTTCACGAGCCGCTCGGCGGTAACCGACCTGGGCCCCGCCCCGATTCCGCCCGCCGGGGCACCTGGACCGACCGCGGCGCCGCCAGGGTCGCCACCGGCCGGCTCGGGAGTCGAGTCACCCGGCTGGCAAGCCACGCACAGCACGAGGACGAGTGCGGTCAGGTTTCTCATTGTTCGACTCCTTCCCCTCGCAGACTCGCGAGGTATGCGATCACGTTGTCCAGGTCATCATCGCTGAGGACGCCAGCGAAGCTGGGCATCCTCGAGGTCTTGATGGGCTGGAACGACTCGAGCTCGGTCTTTCGAAACGCAAGCAGGTTTCCGCTCCCGTCGAGCAGCCGAACGGCGTGCAGGTCATCATCGAGCAGATAGCCGCTCACGCTCGTCCCCTGCCTGGTGGTCAACTGCGCGCTCCACCACCTCGGATCGAGCTCCGCGTCCGGCTCGAGGATTGATTGACGGAGAAAGTCGACCGAGCGCTGCCAACCGATCAGAG
Source organism: Gammaproteobacteria bacterium (assembly GCA_024638345.1). GTDB lineage: Bacteria > Gemmatimonadota > Gemmatimonadetes > Longimicrobiales > Gaopeijiaceae > JAAXGI01. The sequence goes on from JAHEKL010000204.1 coordinate 2,730, forward strand.
TGAGGTCGGGCCCCTGCCGGCTACCCTCTCCCGCAACCATGTGACATGTCGAGCAGGTCGCGGACCCGAAGAAGAGCTCCCTGCCCCGCTCAGGATCGCCGGGTGGAAGCTCGCCGCCACCGCCGAGCGTCCGAAGGTAGGCCACGACCTTCCAAGCACGAGGGTCGGTGCGAACTCTGCGCGGCATCTCGGTTCCCTCGATCCCGTAGCGCACGATCTGGAACAGCTGCTCGTCGTTGGTCGCGTGTCGATAGGTTCCGCGAGTGAGGTCGGGACCCATTCCACCACGGGCATCTCCGCCGTGACAGATTGCGCAGTCCAACTGGAAGATGCGCTCCCCATCGGCGATATCGGTGGCGCTCGTGAAAGGGTTCTGAGCCTCGATTTCCGAGGACTGGAGCAGGAGCGTGGCCGAAGCCAGAAACGCCACGGTCCATATGGTGCAGATGCGACTCATCTGGTCCTCCCAGGCAGGGGGGATCGGCCTCACAACGGGCTTCTTGGAGAGGGATGGCAAGGTAAGAGGTCGATTCTTCGCTCGGCAAGCAGGCGGGGCGGCGACCTACCGAAGAGACCGTTCGCCTTGCGATTCGGGTGTCCGAGCCGAATGATTCAGATGGGCCCACTCCACTCCTGCCCGCTCTGGAGGTCTCCATGGACCGCTCTAGATTCCACCGCACCCTCCGCTCCGTGCTTCTCGCTCTGGCTCCCATCGCGCTGATCGTCTCGAGCGACGCGGTCGTCGCGCAACAGAGCACCCTCGACGATCCCTTCTACGGAATCACGACCGACGGGGACAAGGTCTCTGATCTCTTCCCGGTACGAGCGACCGGCGTCTCCACCGCGCCGATCGTGCAAGCCGCTCGGGCGTACCTCGCCACGCTCACTCCGGCGCAGCTAGAGAAGACGCGCTTCGATCTCGACGATGACCGAGAATGGCGACACTGGAGCAACGTCCCGGTAGGCAGCCTACCCCGACTCGGGCTCTCGTTCAGGGACATGGACGAGCGACAGAAGGAGGCGGCCTTCGAGCTGGTTCGCGCGGGCCTGAGCGCTCGCGGATTCAACCTGGCCCGAGACATCATGAGGATCGACGGCTATCTCGCCGACCTCCTGGACGATCTGGAAGCATACGGAGAATACCTCTACTTCATCGACATCTTCGGGGAGCCGCACGAGACCGAGCCCTGGGGATGGCAGCTCGATGGGCACCATCTCGTGGTCAACTACTTCGTGATGGGGAATCAGGTCGTGATGTCGCCCAACTTCTGGGGATCCGAGCCGGTGCGGGTCGATACCGGACGGTACGCCGGAACGGAGGTGCTCCAGGACGAGCAGGACGTTGGGCTGATGTTCATGGAGGCGTTGCGACCGGATCAGCGACGCGTCGCGACCATCGAGACCGACAAGACCCAGAACAACCAGTTGGCTGCGGCCTTCCGGGACAACACAGTGATCGAGGAGGCGGGGATCCGTGGGGACCAACTGGATCGGGCACAGCAGGATGTGCTCCTAGCCGTGATCGAGACCTGGGTCGGGCACATGCGGGACGACCAGGCCCGAGTCAAGATGGAGGAGGTTCGCGCTCATTTGGATGAGACCCGGTTCGCCTGGGTCGGCGACGTCGGAGATGATGAGCTCTACTACTATCGGGTGCAGAGCCCGGTGCTGATCATCGAGTTCGACCATACGATCCCCGTCAGCTTCCCCACGGAGCCGCGTATGCCCTCTCGCACGCACATCCACGCGGGTGTCAGGACTCCGAACGGGAACGACTACGGAAAGGATCTGCTTCGTCAGCACTACGAGCAGCACGCGAACGACCCGAACCACGTGCACGATCCAGCCGAGGTCGCGGGGGCTCGAACGACCGACGGGGACCGCTAGCTTCCGGACGGTCCGCGCGGAGCTCGGACTCTGCGTGCCGACGGCAGGAGCAGCTAATGACAGGCCGACGCTGGGGGAGATGGATTCCAGCGTCGGCCTTCCTGCTCGGTCTCGCAACCCTTCCGCTTCCGCTCCGCCCTCAGGAGCCGTTAGGAGAGCAGGAAGACGAGCGAGATTGGGAGATCGCAGGGCTTCCGACGCTCAACTTCGACTCGGACGAGGGCTTCGGATACGGCGCGATCGTCGAAGCCTACCTCTACGACGTGGAGGATCGATACCTCCCCTATCTCCTCACGATTCGCCCCACGGTCCAGCTCTCCACCGAAGGCCGCAGAGACATCACCGTGTTCGTCGATTCACCGCATCTCATCGGGGACGGCTGGCGCCTCACGGTCTTCGGCGGGACCGAGCGACACACGGCCACCCCTTATTACGGTGTGGGGAACGACAGCGAGTAT
>JAHEKL010000205.1 GCA_024638345.1 Gammaproteobacteria bacterium
ACGGCCACCCCTTATTACGGTGTGGGGAACGACAGCGAGTATGACGAGACGCTCGAGGCGGAGGACGGACCCAACCCCAACTACTATCGGTTCGGACGAACACGAAACCAGCTGACCTTCGACCTCCAGCGCAACCTGGGAGATCCGCGGCTCCGGTTTCTCCTGGGTGGTGGCTCCTCCCGCATCACTCTCGATACCACTCCGCACGACGACGGCACTACCTTCCTCGCCACCGAGTTGCAGGCGAAGGGAGGCCCGCTGCCGGATGGTTGGACGAACTACCTGAGAGCCGGTCTCGTGTGGGACACCCGAGATCGGGAGGTGGGCCCTTCATCGGGCGTCTGGTCCGAGGTGCTCCTGAAGCGGGCTGCGGAGAGCCTGGGGAGCGAATACGTGTTCACTCGATGGACCGTCACGGACCGTCGATACATCGGAATCGGCCCCCGACTGGTCTTTGCCAACCGGCTACTCCTCCAGGGCACGACGGGCAACCCTCCCTTCTACGAGCTCCAGGTGATCGAGAACTCGTTTCGGGTTCAGGAGGGTCTGGGAGGCGCGAAGACCCTGAGAGGGGTGCTCAAGAACCGGCTCACCGGAAAAGGCACGTTCCTGTGGAACGCCGAGCTGCGCTGGAGAGCGACGGACTTCACCACACTCGGCAGAGATCTCCATCTGGTGCTGACCGGATTCGTGGACTCGGGGCGGGTTTGGGCGGGGGGAGTCGACCTTGGAGAGGCCTTCTCCGATCTCCGTCACGGCATCGGCGGTGGATTCAAGATCGGCATGGGTGACAACTTCATTGCGGGCATCGACTTAGGATACTCGGACGAATCGTCTACGGGGATCTACATCGGGCTCGGCTATCTCTATTGACGCGGAATCGGCTCACTCCTGCATTCCCTCCTGAAACCGAAGGAATCCAACGGGTGGATCCATCCGGGGCATTCCGCTAGGCTCGTTACCGGCTGCGAACGCAGACGACTGATGTGTCACAGGCCCGGAGTCGACCGCTCGATGAGCGCAGATCAGATTCTGAATCCCGAAGGATCGGCCGGATCCCTCGCGTCCACCCGTGACGTGCTCGGCGATCCACGGCGCCTCGCCGCGCTGCGGCGGTCGAGGCTACTGCGCGATGAGCTGAACGATGACCTCGACGGGCTCATCAAGATCACGGCGACCCTACTGGCGACACCGGTCGCCATGCTCTCCTTGGTCGATCAGGACCACCAGTACCTGAAGAGCCATGTGGGCCTCGAAGGAATCCTGGAAGGACGCCAGAAGACCGGGCTCAGCCACTCCTTCTGTCAGTGGGTGGTGAGCCGTGGCGACGCACTCATCGTGGAGGACGCACGGGACCACCCCGTGCTGAGCAAGAGCATCGCCGTGCGGAATCTGGGCGTGGTCGCCTACGCCGGAACACCGGTCGGGTCGATGTCCGGGCACGCCCTCGGCTCGATCTGCGCAATCGACATCAAGCCGCGAAGGTGGACGCAGGAAGAGATCGCTATCCTCAGGAATCTTTCGCACCTGATCGACGCGCAGGCCGTCGACGGGGCCTGCGAGCGAGGAGCCGACGCGAGATGGGTCGCCCAGCACCTGACCCTTCACGGAATCCGGGCGGGCCTATGGTTGCTTCGAAACCCTCGGACACGCCAGTCCGAGGACTTCGAGACCCAGCTGCTCGCGCTCACGGACCGTCTCAGCGAACGACTGCTGGCACTGATGGACTGAGGGACCCCTCACCCCTCAACACGCTTGCACCAGCCGCTCCTCGCGGTCCCCCGGACGACGCTTGCCTGCCTGGGCGCTACGGCGTAAGGTCGAAGCCCCAACCCGTGCCGACCTGGATTTTTTCTTGGCGCCGACAGCACCAGGCTCGGCGCTGCGTCGTCTCGATCTCCGGAGGAAACCATGCGCAGGATTCTCCCCCACGGACCCACCGCCCTATTGGTCGCCAGTTTGGTCGGACTGTCCGGGTGCGGAGGCGGAGACGGCGGTGGCGGCGGACCCACTCAGCCTCCAGCCGTCGCGGAGGTTCAGGTCAGCCCCACCCAGGCCACGATCGAGGCTGGAGCCACGCAGCAGTTCAGCGCGACGGTTCGAGATCAGGCTGGTACTACGCTGACCGGCCGGACGGTGACCTGGAGCTCCAGCAGCACGGCCATTGCGACGATCACGAGCTCCGGCCTCGCCACGGGAGTGGGCGAGGGCACGGCAACCATCACGGCCAGGTCCGAAGGGGTCTCGGCCACCGCTTCCCTCACGGTGGAGCTCGGGGTGTTCGCACCCACGTCGAACATGAGCCTGTCGGGGAACCGTGCGTTCGCGGAGGTGAGCATCCCGGCAGGTGTGACGGTGACCGCCAGCGGGAATCTGACTCTCACGGTCGAGGGGTCGACCACGATCGCCGGCGATCTGATCGGCGACTGTGTCGAGATCCGGGTGGCGGGAGGGGGAAGTCTCGATCTGTCGGGAGACATCCAAAACGAGTGCACCGCGGCTCCGTCCGGTGGCGGACCCGATCTGACGATCATCGGAAACGGCGACATGACCATCGACGGCACGTCGATGCGCAGCTCGGGAGACGTAGAGATCGCGAACAGCCCCGACCTACCACTGGCGGTCCCAATGGCCGCCGGCGCTGGAAGCGGTCCCTCACGCCAGCTCCAACCCGGCATGTTCCCCTGCACGATACAGAACTTCACGCTTGGATGGGCGCAGGCTCCGAGCGGCGTGCCGGGCGTGGACCGCGCCGCGAATCCGGGCATGGACGGGGCTGACGGGTACGGCCTGGTACTCGCGTGCAACGGGGATCTGGCCTTCAAAGGCAACGTCCAGATCGAGGGGCAGTCCGGAGGGGACGGTGGTCAGGGGATCGGCGCGCTCGATACCGCGGGAGGACATGGCGGGGAAGGCGGAATTATCGACATCCGGGCCTTCGGCGACATGACGTTCACCGATGAGGCACCGGGCGAGATCCCGAATCAGTTCTTCTCCGGCTCCGGGGGAGCTGGCGGAGAGGCACTTCCCGACTCCCCCGCGCAGGACCCGATTCCGGATCCCGCGCCCGGCGGCTCCGGTGTAGGCGGGGCCGGCGGCGACGCCGGGATCCTCTCGATCGAATCACAGAACGTGATGACCTTCACCCCGGAATCGTTCTTCGCAGGCGCGGGCTCCGGAGGTCCGGGAGGCAAGGCCACGTCGCGCGGTGCCGACGGGGTCCACGGCGCAGAGCGTCCCGGCCCCGCCCAGATGGGAGGCCCATCGACCTCGACAGGCGGGAACGGAGGCGACGCGCCCGGATTCCGGTTCCTAGCGCTCGACGACATCGTCGGTGAAGAGAACATCGTGGCCCCCGCCGCCAACGGCGGGGCGGGTGGAGAGGCCGATGCCGGCGGCGGAAGGGGCGGGGACGGAGAGGACGCGGATCCCGCGAACAACGCGGAAAAGAACGGGGCCAAGGGCGGAACGGTCACGGCAGTCGGTGGCGCTGGCGGGGGTGCGGACTTCGGCACCGGAGGCATTGGCGGGAAAGCCGTATTTCGGCTGTCTCGCGGAGGGAACGGTTGGAACGATTGCACGGAGCCCTTCGACTATTCGGGCGGAATGGGGGGCATGGGCGGTAGTGCCTCGGGCGGGGACGGTGCGGGAGGCAACACGATGCCCGCGCCGGTACCCGTCGCCTATGCGTTATCGAGCGGCCCCGCTCGGAATCCCGGTGCGGCCGGCGGCGTCGAAACGTGGGATGTGGCCAACGGTGGCGACGGCGGAGACGGAGACCCGATCGGCGACGAGGGAATGAAGGGAGACGACGCGATCATGGCGACGGGTGCCCGGACCGAGATGGGAGCCGGAAGCTTCATGGACGGCGTGCCCGGTGGCCCGTGCCCCCTGCAATCGATCGGAAGCGCCCTCGGGGATTCCGATATCCTGATCAGTCACACCATGAATCCAGTGTACACGGGGCCTTTCATCCACTCGAACCCGGAGCAAGGGACCGCGCCAAGGGCCTTCGATCACACGTCGATGCGGAGCTGGGGCGCCGTCGTGATCGACATCTCGGCGGAAGGCGCTGCCAACATCGAGTCCCAATTCCCCTGCGGATTCGAAGAGTCCGGCCACGTGGTCGCCTGCAATGGGAGCATGTTCCCCGGTCGCTGGCTGGCGCTCACGATGGTTCTGAACGGAGATCTGCCCACGGCGGATCCGGATCATCTCTATCAGTACGGCTTCCCGATCGACCGCGACAACGATGTATCGAACAACTACGTCCCTGATGCCATGCACCCGAATGATCTATTCCAGAACACCGACCGCTGGTATGAGCTCCTCTATGTTCCCGGGTCCGGTTGGGGGCTGTTCCTCCGGGACGGCGACCCGAGCAGCCCGACCTTTGGGGAGTACTTGGGAACGAATGCCAGGGCAATCGCATGGAAGGACACGATCGTGCTCCTCATCCCGGAGCAGGATTTCGTGGCGGAGAAGCCCAACTTCCGCCTCACGATCTTCTGCCTCGACGCCGAGGGCAACTTCCGCGGAGATCATCAACCTCCGGTGGATCAGCCGTTGCTGACGCCCTGGATGGAGGCGATGCCCTGACCGCGGGCTCATGATCGTCCGTGACCTCATGTCGTCGCCGGTCTTCACGATCCGGGAGGACAAGCGGCTGCGCGCTGTCGAGGAGATCATGAGTTGGGCGCACGTCCGCCACGTGCCTGTCGTGGACGGTCAGGCAAGGCTAGTGGGAATCTTGAGCCATCGAGACCTGCTCGGAGCCGCGATCTCCTCTCTCGCCGTCAAGATCTCGGAGGTCGAGCGAAAGCAGGACCTCGCGGCCAAAGAGGTCCGCAGTGTGATGCATCCCGTCAAAGCTACGGTCTCGCCCGACGAGCGGGTGCAGCGAGCCGCACAGATCATGCTCCGCCACCAGATCGGCTGTCTCCCGGTGGTGGAGCACGAGGAGCTCGTCGGGATCCTGACGGAGGCGGACCTCCTCGAGGTCGTCGCGCGGCTGACCGACGAAGAGGTCGCACGT
>JAHEKL010000206.1 GCA_024638345.1 Gammaproteobacteria bacterium
CGGGCGGAGTATCGAAGACCCTCTCAACATCCCACGCGTCCGGAACGGGCGCAAGCGGAGAAAACCACGAGATGGAGCTGGCGTAGGGCGTACGCTCAGGTCGCGACGCAGTAGAGACGGTAGACGTGCACGTCGCGACTGAGGTAGCTGCCGGTGATCCCCGCGAGAAAGATCTGCCAAGCCCGGACCGTGGCTTCGCCCATCGCCTCCACCATGATCTCCCGATGCTGCACCATGCGCTCGTACCAGGCCGCTGTCGTCTTGGCGTAATGGAACGACAGGTTCGTCATTCGGTCGACCTGGAAGCCGTTCATCTCCAGTGCGCGGACGTGCTCACCGACCGGGAACCAATGAAACCCCGGCCAGACGTACTTCTTGTTGAACGCGATCCCGACGTTGTAGTCGATCGGGAGCTTGGAGTATCGGCTCATCAAAGCGTGATGCAGATAACGACCCCCGGTCTTGATGCGCTTTCTGATCTCGCGAACGTAAGGCACCAGTCCCCGCGGCCCTACATGGCTGATCATCCCCGTGGAGGTGATGTGGTCGTAGACCCGATCGTCCTCTCGGTAGTCCCCCTCGTTCAGCTCCCAACGGGCGGGATCGAACTCGGCCAGCATGCGACGGCCTTCGCGGGCCTGGTTCGTGGAATGGGTCCAACCGACCACCTTGGCGAAGTCGTAGTTCTCGAGCGCCACCATCAGCTGCCCGCCGTATCCGCACCCCACGTCCAGGACCGTGTCGTTTCCGGAGGGCCGAACGTAGTCGATGGCGTCCTTGAACTTGCGCCACTGGGCCTTCTCTAGGGAGTCGAAATCGTCCGCCTCACCGACGCCTACCCGCCTCAGCTCCCCGACATCGATGGGCTCGGTTCGCTCGAACATACCGCACGAGTACGACATGTACTTGCGGTCGAGATAGGTGTTCAACGCCTCCTGCGGGACGTCGTAGTGGCTCTTCACGCTCACCCGCGCCCGCCACGGATTCTGGAAAGCACGATTTGCGATGAAGCGTGCGACCACGTGGGGGAGCCTGAGCTTCAGGTCGGCCTGACGCCGAAGCGCGCTGATGATGTAGAGGTTCCCCTCTAGGTCGACCTCTCCCTCGAGAAAGCGGTCCAGAAACCTCGCGCCGTCGAGTCGCATCAGGTCACGGGCAGGCGCATCGGTGCGAAAGCGGACTTCCAGGTCCTGACCCGACCAGTGGGGCTCACCCAGACCGGCTTCCCAGGTGATCCCCGTCCAGTCCGTCATGCGCACGGTATGAGGGAACCGGGTCAGTGCCTGCTGGATGAACTCCCGGAACCGTGTGGGAAGCCCTGGCTTCGTGCCTTCCGTGACTTCTCCGAGTCTTGCCCTGCTGACCGTGTTGGACTCCATTTCTCGCCTCTTTGAGCGGATCGCGAAGGGCTTACGCCCTGGAGGAGGGACACAATACGGAGCCAGGGGGCCTCGGGAAAAGGCCTCCGCGATCAGCTACCCGCGTCCGGGGCTCAGGGTGGGGACTCCGGTTCATGATGCTCCGGGCCACCGTCGACTCCTCGCCGGCGGGTCCCTCCCAGCACGGCGGACCAGCCTTGCTGGATCGCCTTGGCGGAGCCGAGTCCGACGGCCAGTGCGAACGCAACTCCGATCGCACCGAACCCGATCAGGAAGGCAGACAGCACGATCTCGCGGGCGAAGTCGAGCTCCCAGAGGCCGAGTGCGCCCACGACCGAAACCAAAGCGGTCTTCGCGAATCCCGCGACGAGAGAGGCGCGGGGAATGCCTTCGGCCTCGAGCACGGCTTGGATTCGCCGCGAGAGCATGTTCGCGAGCACCAAGCCGAGCCCCACGATGATGCCTGCGAGGATCAGCGTCGGAAGATAGAAGATCAGCTGATCCGTCATCCGAGACAGCACCTGAAGGCCCCAGATCTGGAACGCATTGTCCAGAAATACGAGTACGACGACGAGTCCGGCCAAGGTTCCCAGAACGCCGTAGACGGCATCTCGCACGTCTCCCTTGCCCATGGCTGCCCTCCACGGGGACCGTCCCCCCGCGAGACGGTCGAGCCGCAAGAAGACGAGAACCCGGACCACCAGGCGTTTGGTCAGCCAACCGATGAGCAGGCCCACTCCCAGAACGAACAGGCCGGCCGCGAGGGTCGGCACGTATTCCGAGAACTGCTGAGCGAGCTGATCGAGGGTTCCCTGAGTCTGGCCTTGCATCGTCGCCTAGCCTTGTCTGAAGAACACGCGTTCGAAACGTCCTTCTCGGTGCGGTGCGACCCCTCTCACCACCACCGTGGGCGTCCGACCGCTGGCGGCGATCGCCCCAGGAACCGTTTCGCCCAGGATCGGTGCGATCGGGCCCGCGCTCGGCGCCCCCACGAGCACGAGATCGTAGTCCTGGATGACTCCGAGTAGACCGCGCTCGACCTCGGGCGCATGCAGGATCTCGGGCTTCAAATCCAGCCCGGCAGTCTCCGCGGTCTCTTCAGCCACCGCTTCGGCCCTCGCGACATCCATCTCGCTGAAGTCCGAATCGACCATGGTCACCAGGCGGGCGGGAGCGCCGAACGACTCCGTGAAGGCCGGCACCAACTCGGCGGCCAACTCCGAGTTCCGACCCTGCGTGATGGGAACCAGAATCTGACCGACGGCGCCCAGGCGGACGTTGCCGTAGACCACCCCCACATGGCACGGCGCCTGCTGAAGGACTCGCTCACCGATGGATGCGACGATACGCTCGAGCAGCGAGCCGCCACTCGGCTGACCGATGATCAGGAAGTTGCACTCCTCCTCGCGCGCGGTTTGAACGATGCCTTGGCTGATCCGACGCGCGATCTTCACGACCGACTGCGCGGGGACCCCGCTTTCCTCCGCGTAGCGAACTGCCTCTCGAAGCACCGGCTCCATTTCGCGCACCCGCTTGCGCCCCGTGAGGAGGGAGTCGCCGTCGGGCACTTCCACCACGCTCATCACGGTCAGCTCTCCCTGGTGCCTCCTCGCGATCGCGACCGCCACTTCGACCAGGCTTCGCACCGTCGCCGGGCTCGAGACCGCGACGAGCACGCGGTACTCCCTCTTCTCCAATCTTTCCATCCAGCGCACTCTCTCGAGGAAGGCGGCCTCCCGGGTCCGACTGTACGCGTAGTAGAAGAAGACCCCGGCCACGATCCATCCGCCGGCCGCCAGCCACGCCACGGGGTAGTCCACGAACATGAATCCCGCGATGAAGAGCATCGCGACGATCGCCAGGAGCGGCGTGAAGGGAACGAACGGAACCTTGTATCCGCGATCGAGATCGGGTCGAAGCTTGCGGAGCCGGATGAGAGCGACGTTCACGCCTCCGAACAGAAGCAAGAACATCACGCTCGCTGCGGCGGCCACATCCTCGATCGGCAGCGCGATCGCCATACCGATGATGAGCAGCGCCGAGAACACGATCGAATAGTGCGGTGTGCCGCGCTCCGCGTGCACTTTGGCCATCAACTTGGGAAGGCTCGCGTCTCGGGCCATCGCGAAGGCAACGCGAGACGACGAGTAGATCGTGGCGTTCAAGGCGGAAAGCGTGGAGAGGAGCCCACCGACGAGCAAGAGGATGGCTCCGCCCACGAAGAACTGGTCCGCGGCCGTCACGAGCGCGGTCTCTCCCGACTGGCTCAGATACTCCGTGATCGCGACTCCCGTCGGAGGTGTAACCGCGCCGACCGCCACGAGCGCAACCAGCACATAGACGGGGATCACGATGACGAGGGACAGAAAGACCGCTTTTGGGATGTTCCGTTTGGGGTCTTCGACCTCCTCGCTGGTCTGAGCGATGATCTCGTAGCCCTCGAAGGCGATGAACGTGAGGCCCATCGCCCCGAAAACCCCGGCCCATCCGTTCGTGAAGAACGGCGTGAAGGACGCCTGCCAGCCCGGACGCTGCGCCATGACCAGGAGTCCCGCGGCGATGAACACCCCGATGATCACGACCTTGCCGATCGTGACCACGTTTCCAGCCTTCCCCGCCTCCGAAGCTCCCCGATAGTTGATGACGGTGAACCCGACACAAGCCACGACGGCGAACCAGATTTCAGGTGACATCCATGGGGTCGAGATCTCGCCGATCCCCGCGAAGGTCAGGACCTCGAGGAAGTAGGCTCCGAAGCCCAGGGCATAGAGTGAGCATGCCACGGCGTGCGCGAACCAATCCATCCATCCCGCGAGGAAGCCGCTGGGATCCGGCATGGAGGCCTTGATCCAGAGGTAACCACCCCCGGCCCCGTGAACTGCCCCACCCAGTTCCGCGTAGGCGGCGGCCGTGAGAAACGCGACCACACCGTTGAGGAGAAAGACCACAAGAAGGGCAGGACCCGCCACGCCCGCCGCGATTCCCGTGAGCACGAAGATGCCGGCCCCGATCATGGCGCCGACCCCGATCATCGTGACGTCGATCAGCCGCATCTCTCGGCTGAGGCGAACCTCGGTGCTCACGCTTTCCGGGCTCCATTCGAAGTAGGAGAGCTGGAAACACCGCCGAAGGGGCATCGCTCACGACGGCGCGACCGTATTATGCAACACCGTGGTTCCGACGGACAGCTGCGAGGGCCGGTCCGAGATCGGCCAACGGAAGCGAGGAAGCCCACATGGACCACCCCACCCCGTCCGGATTGATGAGCCCGGTCGAGGGAATCCCGGAGCCCATCGAGGTCGAGCTGGCCCAGACCTTGGGTCTCACCGAGGCTCTCACGATCGGGGTAGGCACGATGATCGGGGCGGGCATCTTCGTGCTGCCCGGGTTCATCGTCGCCGAAGCCGGGCCCGCCGCGGTCCTCTCCTTCCTGGCGGGGGGCATCATCGCGCTCCTCAATGTCATGGCTGCGGCGGAAGTGGCCACGGGAATGCCCAAGTCTGGGGGCGGGTACTACTTCATCTCGAGGGCGCTGGGTCCTCTGTGGGGGGCCGTTCTGGGGTGGGGAAGCCTTTTCGGGCTGATCTTCGCTTCGGCGTTCTACATGGTGGGATTCGGAGAGTACGTCTACTCGGTGGTC
>JAHEKL010000207.1 GCA_024638345.1 Gammaproteobacteria bacterium
GATTTCCGCGCGGCCGGAGGGATCGACGTAGTGCGTCGATTGATCGCCGGAGCGGACGTGGTGATCGAGAACTTCCGGGTCGGAACGATGGAGCGAATGGGGCTCGGGTGGGATGAGCTGTCCGCTTCCGACCCCAGGCTCGTCTACGCCCAGATCACCGGTTTGGGAAGGACGGGTCCTTTGGCCCATCAGGGCGGGTTCGACCTCATCGCGCAGGGCTATTCCGGGCTGATGAGCGTGACCGGAGAGGGGCCGGGGCGGACGCCGGTCAAGATCGGCGCCCCCGTCACCGACATCACCGCGGGAATACTGGCGGCTTTAGGGGTCGCCGCGGCGCTCTTCGAGCGGGCGCGGACGGGTAGAGGGCAACGAGTCGATACTTCCCTGCTCGAGGCGGGGATCACCCAGACCTTCTGGCAGAGCGCGATCGCTCTGGCTACGGGCGCTTCTCCGAGTCCGCTGGGTACCGCCCATCCCCTCACCGCCCCGTACCAGAGCTTTCGGACCAGAGACGGTTGGATCAATGTCGGGGCCTCGAACCAGGGCACGTGGCGTCGGCTGACCGAGGCGCTGTCCGCTCCGGAACTCGCGTCCGACCCCAGGTTCGAGACCAATGCCGACCGCATGGGTCATCTGCACGAACTGGTGGAGGTCCTAGCGCCTTTCTTTGGTAGCCGAACCAGTGAGGAGTGGCTGGACCTTCTCGAAGAGGCGGGGGTTCCGGCGGGCCCGGTCGCCTCGATTGGAGAGATGCTCGAGCACCCCCAGACCCGCGCCCGTGACATGGTGATCGACGTTCGGCACACGACTCTCGGATCTCAGCGCTCGCTGGGGTCTCCGGTCAAAATGTCCGATTCCTCGTCCCGGGCGAGCGGGTCGGGCTCGCCACTCCTCGGAGAACACACTCGGGAGATCCTCGCGGAGGCGGGTTACGGCGAAAGCGAGATCGAAGCGCTCCTGAAAAGCGGTACGGTTCACGCCTATTCGGGCTGACGGGCGCGTTACTCGGGCCCGAGGAACGCGCTCGGAGTTCGCACCGCACAGCGCTCTTCGAGACCCGCGTCCAACAGATGCGAGTCCAGCGAGACCAGGGTCGCCCCGCTCGCGGCGGCGAGCGCCGCGAACTTGCGATCGTCGGGATCGGGAACCGTCGAGAACTCGGAGTCATCCAGCAGTTCCGGCCAGCGGTTCCCCTCCTCGAAGAGGTCGGCCACCGTTTCCCAAGAGATCGGAGGAATCTTCTCGAGCAGGGCCTCGGCCTCGTTGCGCGTGGCTTCGCTCCACACGAGGCGCAAACGTCCGGATCGTACGGCCTCCAACACCCGGGCCGAGTCGCTGCCCGGCTTGAACGCGGCCGCGATGAAGACGTTCGTATCGAGCACCACGTCCCTAGACATCAGATGCTCCCGCGTGGCCCGGTCGTTTCAAGAGGCGGCGGAACGACACTCCGTGACCGTGTGACTGGGTCAATGCCCTTTCTCGATCCATGAGCTCACCTAGAATGTCAGAGGCAAAGGGTGTTCGCCCAGCTCGAGACGCATCACGAGCCGTCGGTCCAGCCGGAGGGGCTGTTGTTTCAGGGGTAGTGAGATCTAAGATTCCCGGATCAACGAACCCGGGACCGGATGTGTCCCTGTGGTTGTCAATCGGAATATGGATGCCCCACAGAGAAGGGAGAAGGCAGATGAGACGATCGATCGGAGTCCTCGCTGCAGCGGCGCTGGTGACGTTTCTTGCGGATCCATCCGCGTTGAGCGCTCAGGCCCAGCAGCCGATGGGTTTCTTCATCACGAGCGTCGGTCCTGGAGACGGAGCGAACCTGGGAGGCCTCGAAGGAGCCGATCGGCACTGCCAGACTCTCGCACAGGCTGCGGGTGCCGGGAATCGGACGTGGCGAGCGTATCTGAGCACTCTTCCCGCGGGTGGGCAGCCCGGAGTCGACGCCCGAGATCGAATCGGCGACGGTCCCTGGTACAACGCCAATGGGCAGATCATCGCCGCCAACGTGGCCGATCTGCACGGGGATATACAACGGGACCGGAACAACATTCGGAAGCCCATCGCAGTCGACGAGAACGGGGACGAGGTGAACGGCGCGGGCGATCAGCCCAACCAACACGACATCCTGACGGGCTCGGATTCCAGAGGGTTTGCGCTCCTCGGGGCAGGTGACACCACTACGTGCAACAACTGGACGAGCAACGGGGCGGGACGTGCAATGGTCGGGCACCACGACCGCCTCGGCGGTGCCAACTCATCGTGGAACGCGGTGCACCTCAGCCGTTCGTGCAGTCAGGAGGACCTGATCGCAACGGGAGGCAACGGTCTCTTCTACTGCTTCGCCGCGGACTGATCTTCGGGCTACGACGTAGTCCTATCGGGGGCCCCGCGCCGGTTGTCACCGGTGCGGGGCTCTTCTCGTTCGCGTCGCAGCAGATTCGGCACGGTCGGCCGGATCTGCACGGAGCGTCTTCGACCTCGCGGACCCGCATAGCAGACGTTAGCCTAGGTCTTTCGTGTGACCTGCTGTGGGGGGCCGAGTGGCCCTTCGCTTACATGAAACAGAGGAGTAGTGATCGTGGAACGTAGAGCTGTGAACCCCTGGGATTGGGGGCTGCAATTCAGCATGAATCAAGGTGAAGTGATCGAGGGTCTGACCCGACACCTCCATTGTTCCGGTCAGGTGTCACTGATCCCCGACGCTACAGCCGAGATGGGTGTGAGAATCGAGCACGCCGGAGACATCCGCGGGCAGATGGAGTCCGCCCTCTCCAATATCGATGCGATCCTCTCTGAAGCCGGAATGGATCGTTCGAACGTGATTACGCTTCGCTTCTTCACGACCGACGTCGACGGCTTCCTTGCGAACTACGACGTGTATGCGGGTTGGATCGCGGAGGCGGGGACGATGCCTCCGCAGTCCCTTATCGGCGTTGACCGTCTGGTATTCCCGGAACTGAAGGTGGAAATCGAGGCGACGGCGGGAGCCTGATCGGTATGCTGCACCACGACCCGAAGCGGGGCATTCGGAATGCGAGCAAGGTGACCCGGTGAGCTACGAGACCCTCCGACTCGAACGGTCAGGGGCCGTTGCCAACATCTTCCTGCATCGCCCGGAGAAGCTGAACGCTCTCAACCTGACGTTGCAGACCGAGATCATCGAAGTCGTGGATGTGCTCTCGACCGACGAGGGAGTCAAGGTGCTCGTGTTCGCGGGATCGGACGGAAGGGCGTTTGCCGCGGGCGCCGACATCGCGGAGTTCGCGGCACGGAGCGTCGAACAGCAGCAAGCCTTCATGTCGGGCCGACGGATGTATGACGTCGTATACGACTGCCCCAAACCGACGATTGCGGCGGTTCACGGATATTGTCTGGGCGGCGGATGCGAACTGGCCCTCTCGTGTGACATCCGGATCGCCGACCGAACGGCGCGCTTCGGCCAACCCGAGATACGCCTCGGATTGATCCCTGGAGGAGGAGGCACGCAACGCCTCGCGAGGCTCGTGGGTCAGGGGCAGGCGCTCCGCATGACTCTCACCGGCGACCAGATCGATGCCGAGGAGGCTTTCCGCATCGGTCTCGTCGAGTTGCTCGTGGACGAAGGAACCCTGCTGGATCGCGCTCGAGAGCTTGCTGAGCGAATCGAACGGTGGAGCCTGGGAAGCCTGCGACGAGCGAAGCAGGCGATCCGATGTGCGTGGGAACAGCCCTTGTCCGAGGGCCTAGAGACCGAACGAGGGCTCTTCCTCGCCGCGTTCGAGAGCGAGGAGGGCCGGCGGGGCGTACGAGCGTTCGTGGAGCGCGACAGGGGCGAAGCCAGTGGTTGAACCGGCGTCCTCACGCGCGTGGGGGGCCCTCGTTCTCTGTGTAGCACTCGTGGTCTCGGCTTGCGCCGAGGGTACCACACCCGCCGACATGGTGTTCTCCGGAGGACCGGTCTATACCGTCGATGCGGATCTGCCCTGGGCCCAGGGCGTAGCCGTCTCCGAGGGTCGCGTCGTCTACGTCGGCGACGAAAGTGGAGCGGAGGCGTTCATCGGCGCCGCTACCGAGGTCTTCGATCTCGAAGGCCGAATGCTGCTACCCGGCTTCATCGACACGCACGTTCATCCGGTCTCCGGGGGCATCGAGCTCGGCGAGTGCGACCTCAACCCGGCCCGGAACCGAGAAGACGTCGTGCGGATCGTGACGGACTGCGCGACCCGTGATCCCCAGGCACCATGGGTCCGTGGAGGCGGCTTCCAGCTCCCCATCTTTCCGAGCGGCGCCCCCTCGCGAGCTCTCCTGGACAGTATCGTGTCGGATCGACCTGCGTATTTCTCATCGGCCGACGCACACTCCGCCTGGGTGAACTCGGCGGCGCTCGAGCTGGCTGGAATCACCGGCGAGACACCCGATCCACCCCCGGACGGGGTCATTTTGCGCACGGCGGACGGAGAGCCTCAAGGAACGCTGAGGGAAAGCGCGATGGGGCTCGTAGAGAGACACCTTCCCGAATACACGGACTCCGAGATCCGGGCGGGCCTCGAGCGCGGGCTGGCCATGGCCGCGCGATTCGGGATCACCACTGTGCACGAAGCACGCGCGAACGAGTCCTACGCCCGTGCCTACGACGCGCTCGAGCGGGAGAATCGGCTCACCGCGAGAGCGATCGTGGCCCTGACGGTGAACCCGGAACGCGGACCAGAACAGGTTCCGGAGCTGGTGGCGATTCGAGAACGGTATTCGGGTCGGCTCGCCCGTCCCGTCGCGGCGAAGATCTTTCTCGACGGGGTCATCGAAGGCGGGACCGCGGCGCTCCTGGAACCCTACGTCGACCGCCCCGAATGGAGGGGCGAGCTGAATCTTCCGCCGGATGATCTGGTCCCGATCGTCGCCGCACTCGACGACGCGGGCTTCAAGGTCCACGTGCACGCGATCGGCGATCGGGCGATTCGCGCTGCCCTGGATGCGTTCGAGGCTCAGAGGATGCGCGAC
>JAHEKL010000208.1 GCA_024638345.1 Gammaproteobacteria bacterium
GATGGCCAAGTCCCGCGGAGTCCGAGTGACCGCGGAGGCTACGCCCCATCATCTGCTTCTGACCGAGGAGGCGGTGGACGGCTATCGGACGGAGGCGAAGATGAACCCACCCCTTCGGACGGAGGCCGACAGGCAAGCCGTAGAGGCGGGGTTCCTGAACGGAACCCTCGATACGCTCGCCACCGATCACGCCCCTCATCACTACGATGAGAAGGAGCAGGCCTTCGACGACGCGCCCTTCGGGGTCGTCGGGCTGGAAACCGCCCTCGGGCTCATGCTCACTCGTCTGGTGGCGCCCGGAAAGATGGATCTCCCGACGCTCGTCGAACGAATGAGCCTGCAGCCGGCCAGGGCGTTTCGGCTTCCGGGCGGAACCCTCGCGGAGGGGGCTCCGGGCGACGTCGTCCTTGTGGATCCCGCGCTGGAATGGACGGTGGACCCCACGACGTTCTACTCGCGGGGTCGCAATACTCCGTTCGGCGGGGAGGTCCTGCGCGGAAAAGCGATGTTGACGACCGTGGATGGCGTCGTCATCCACGAGTCACGTAAGGCCTGAAGAGATCAGTCCGAGGTTAAGCCGTTGACGTGGGCATGGAGCTGCCGCTTCACGCGGGCGGCTCGGTTGGGGTGGACCAACCGCGTCCGGGCGGCCCGATCCAGGAGGGAGATCGCCTCGGTCAGCGCTGAGCGGGCTTCATCGGGATCCTCGGCTTGTCGGACCTTCTTGATCGCGGTGCGGACCCTCGCCCGGGCCGTCCGATTTTGGGCTGCCCACTTCCGCGACAGAACCATCCGCTTCTTCGCGCTCTTGATATTTGGCATCTCGATCCCTGAAACGCTCTTCATAGAATCCCAGGCGAACAGCCCTGGGGAAGCGCGAAAAGATACAGGGGACCGCGAGTGGGATCAACCGGAGTCGCTGCAGCTCTTCGTGGTCGTTCCCGTCACTCGGGACGAGGGCGTGCGTCCAGCGCGCGCCGGGCCGGCCTGTGTCGGACGGGAACCGTCTTTCGGGCTGGACCCTCCCAATGACACTCAGGACACCAGCGCCACTCGAAGGACGAGCTCAGCCTGGCAAGCCAGGTCATCTTGATCGGCACCGTCGGCTGGAAGCAGGCGGGGCAGTCGCGAACCGGTCGGATGATCAGGAACCCGACCACTGTCACGATGAGCAGACGAAGGCCGACCAGAGAGAAGAGAATCACGGCGACGGCTAGCTCGAAGTGGCTCACGCCGTATCATAGACCCGCCGGTTTCCGCGGTCCAGGCCGGCTTGCCGGCCCGCGGTCCAATACTTACCTCGGTGTGACCCCACGCCTGGAACCCGCTCTGCGCTTCCCCTAGCTTGCGGTTCAATCCATGGACTGGCTCCTCCTCCTTCCGGTGCTCCTTCTCTCGGTCGTCTTCCACGAGGTCGCCCACGCGTGGGTGGCTCGAAGGGAGGGCGACGATACGGCCGAGCGACTGGGCCGTATCACCCTGAATCCGATCCCGCACCTCGATCCGGTGGGATCGCTGATCGTCCCCATTGTGCTCGCGAATCTCCCGGGTGGATTCGTCTTCGGCTGGGCCCGGCCGGTGCCGGTGGATCGGGCGAAGATCAGGACGGGCGCGTGGGGAGACATTCGGGTATCGTTGGCCGGGATCGCGGTCAACTTGGTGCTGGCGGTCGCCTTTGCAGCGGCCATGGTGCCGGTGGTTCGACTGACGGATCCGAGCGGTCTGGGGGGCCTCCTGCGGGGCATCGGGTACTACGGGATTCTGATCAACCTGATCCTGGCGGTGTTCAACCTCATTCCCGTCCCGCCCCTGGACGGCTCGCACGTTCTGTATTACATGCTCCCTCGTGGACTTCGGGACACCTACCGATCCTTGGGATCCCTGGGCGTTCCGATCCTCCTCCTGATACTCTTCTTCGCCCCGGGAGGCTTCTCGCTGGTGATGCGTCCGGTCAACTTCATGACGGACATCCTCTTTGCGTTCTTCGGACTGACGGGACGGCTCTAGGAGCGTCTGGAATGGTCGTCGACATCTTGCGGGAAGATGGCCCGTTCGTCGTCGAGATCGAGCGGTTTCATGGGCCTCTCGATCTGTTGCTGCATCTGATCCGGCAACAAGACATCGACATCCTGGACATCCCGATCGCTCGGATCACCAGGCAGTTTCTCGCCGCGGTCGAGGGCATCGACGAGCTCGACCTCGACTCGGCGGGCGAGTTCCTGGAGATGGCGGCTACGCTCGTGCGCATCAAGGTTCAGCTCCTTCTCCCGAGACCCAGCGACGAGACGGACGACGATCCTCGCGCCGAGCTCGTTCGGAGACTGCTGGAGTACGAGCAGATCCGAGAGATCAGCAGGCGACTCCAGCACACCGAAGCGGACCGTGCGAGGCGGTTCAAGAAGGGCTTCATCCCCATCCGACCTGTGCCGGCGAGCGAGGAAGTTCCCCTTCGCACCGGCTGGGACGAGGTCTTCGCGGCGGCCGTCGAAGTGAGTCTGCCGGACCCCCGGGATCTGGAGCACCGAGTCACGACCCGCAGTGTGTCCCTGGAGGAGAAAGTCGATCTGATCTTGAAGGCTCTCGAGGAGGTGGCGAGCATCGAGTTCCGACGGCTGATCGGACCCTTTCACGAAAGGGTCCACGGGGTCATGACGTTTCTCGCCGGGTTGGAGCTCACACGGCGACGTGAGGTGCGTCTCCGCCAGAGCCGACCGTTCCGCGAGCTCTGGATCTTTCGCCGAGAGGAGGATGGTGACGAGGGGGCGGGCGAGTCGCGCGGGGACTCCGAATGAGGGCCGCCCAGATCGTCGAGGCCGTGCTGTTCGCGAGTGATGCGCCCCTCCGAGCCGAGGAGATCGCCCGGGCGGACGAGTCTCTGGACGAGGACCTGGTCGAGCGCGCGGTCCGACAGCTGCAGGTCGAGTACCTCGAGAGCGATCGTTCCTTCGACATCATGGAAGTGGCCGAAGGATATCAGATCCTGACACGCACCGAGTACGCTCCGTATCTCGATCGCTTCGACACGGTCCCCAAGCCTTCGCGCTTGTCGGGGCCGGCGCTCGAGACCCTGGCGATCATCGCGTATCGGCAGCCGATCGGGCGCCTCGAGATCGAGTACGTTCGTGGCGTGGGATCCACCGCCGTCATCCGGACGCTCCAGGATCGGGGTCTCATCGAGGTCGTCGGCCGGGGTGAGGGGATCGGCCGTCCGCTACTCTATGGGACGACCCTTCGGTTTCTGGAGCACTTCGGGTTCAACTCCACCGACGATCTGCCCCGACCGGAGGAGCTGCCTGTGATCCTCAGGGATCCTTCCGTTCCGCTCGTGGCCGAGGAGGTCGCCGTCGACGCCGGGAGCAACGGAGACGGGCCGGACGGGGGCGTGGATCACGAGTCCACCTCGATGCAGGACTCGCCGCGTCAGGCCGGGGACTCCCCAACCCGGGACGAAGACACGCCTCACGACGAATGACGGGACCGCGAATGCGTCTCCAGAAATTCCTTTCTCGCGCCGGAGTCGCCTCGAGAAGGGAAGGGGAGCGGCTGATGTCGCAGGGTCGTGTCCGCGTGAACGGGGATCTCGTGACGGAGCTGGGGTCCCGGGTGGATCCCCGATCCGATCTCGTGGAGGTCGACGGGAAGCCCGTTCATATCAGACCGCCCCGCTGGATCATGCTCAACAAGCCGCGTGGGGTGGTGACCAGCCGCCGGGATCACGCGGACCGACCGACGGTCTACTCGCTCCTCGACCCGTCGGATCGCAGCCTCCGGTACGTGGGTCGGCTGGATCGGGACACGGAAGGCCTCCTGCTCTTTACCAACGAGGGAGACCTCCAGCACGCTCTCCTTCATCCATCCAGCGGCGTGCCGCGGCGTTACCGGACGCTGGTCCGAGGAGTTCCAAGCCCACGGACGTTGGAACGCCTCGAGTCGGGGGTCGAGCTCGAGGATGGGGTCGCCAGGGCGCACGACGTGAGGTTTTCGGGGTCTCGGCGAGCGGGTCGGGCGTCGGTGCTCAGCCTCGTCCTGAAGGAGGGCCGCAAGCGCGAGGTGCGGCGACTCCTGCGTGCGGTCGGTCACCCGGTGGTTCGTTTGCGTCGGATCGGCTTCGGGCCGTTGACCCTGAAGGGTGTCGCGCCAGGTGAGTGGAGAGCGCTCGAAACCGATGAGATCAGGGCCCTTCGCCACGCGGTGACATCTCGCTCCCCAGCCATCCTTCCCGACCGATCAATGGGACGAAGCGACACTCCATGAGGGTCTCGGTCTCGACCTGGTTCGGGCTCGGGCCGGTCGTCACCCTGAGCAGGCGTTGGTGCTCCGAGCCACCGACCGGGATGATGAGCCGACCTCCAGGGGACAGCTGCTCGACAAGGGATCGGGGAATGTCCGGGGCCCCGGCGGTCACGAGAATCCCGTCGTACGGGCTTCCGTCCTTCCATCCGAGCGACCCGTCGCCGACTCGAAACCGAATGTTGCTGAACCCCAGGTTTTGCAGTCTGGCGCGAGCCTCTTCGGCGAGGACCGCGTCGCGCTCCACCGTCCAGACCTCTCGAGCGATGAGAGCGAGCACCGCGGTGTTGTATCCTGTCCCCGTGCCGATCTCCAGGACCCGAGCATCGTCCGGCACGGCGAGCGCCTGAGTCATCGCCGCCACTATGAACGGCTGCGAGAGAGTCTGTCCCCGACCGATGGGAAGAGCGCCGTCCCGATAGACGTCCGCCGCCCGGGGTCTGCCGTTCTCGCCTCGGGTAAACCGCTCTCGGGGGACCTGGGACATCGCATCGAGGACGCGTGGATCGCGGATCCCTCTCCTGTGCAACTGGTCGCGCACCATGAGCGTGCGTGCCCTCTCGAATGACTCGATCAAACGTGCCTCGGACTGTTCGGACGCGGGGTGCGAGCCGACTCCACGCCATCTCTGGAGCAGGGAAGGCCTGCGTGAGCTTTCGATGTCCCCTACCCGAGCTT
>JAHEKL010000209.1 GCA_024638345.1 Gammaproteobacteria bacterium
GCGGCGCTGGCCTTGGCCCCATCGGCAATCGCGGCGGCCGGGCGAACTCAGGACCCCGACTTTGCGAGCCTCGAGTCCGAGTTGGGTGAGCCAGTCAACACGTGGGAAGAGATCACCACCTACAACAACTTCTACGAGTTCGGAACCGACAAGGAGGATCCGCACAGGAACTCGGGCGCCTTCCAGCCCAGACCCTGGACCGTCAGCGTAGAAGGGCATGTGAACAACCCGGGCGAGTACCAACTCGAGGACTTCTTGGCCCCCCATCGGATCGAGGACCGCGTCTACCGCATGCGATGCGTCGAGGCGTGGTCCATGATCATCCCTTGGAGGGGATTCCCTCTCGCCGATCTCGTGCGTCGTGCGGATCCGACCGGGGACGCTCGGTTCTTGGAGTTCACCACCATCGTCCGTCCCAGCGAGATGCAGGGTCAGCGAACGACGGTGCTGATGTGGCCGTACATCGAAGGTCTGCGCTTGGACGAGGCCATGCACCCGCTCACGATGCTCGTGACCGGCGTCTACGGTACGGACCTTCCCAACCAGAACGGCGCCCCCCTTCGCCTCATCGTGCCGTGGAAGTATGGCTTCAAGGGCATCAAGTCGATCGTGCGGATTCGGTTCGTCGAGGAGATGCCGATGAACACCTGGTGGTCCGCGAATCCGCGCGAGTACGGCTTCTACGCGAACGTGAACCCCGAAGTCGACCACCCTCGGTGGAGTCAGGCACGTGAGAGGAGAATCGGAGAGCTACGCCGCCGACCGACTCTGATGTTCAACGGTTACGCGGACCAGGTTGCGGACATGTATTCGGATCTGGACCTATCCCGCTGGATCTGAGGCTCACCCTCGGGGCATCATGACGACCCGCAGTCGCGTTCTCGCTCTCAAGGTCGTGCTCTGGCTGTCGGCGCTCGCGCCAGCGGCTTGGATGGCGACGGGTGCGTTCGCTGGTTGGCTGGGCGTCAATCCCATCGAGAAGGTCACCCACGTCTCCGGTCTCTCCGCCCTCATCCTCCTGCTCGTGACGCTTTCGGTCACCCCCGTCCGTCGCTTCACGGGGTGGCATCCGGTGATCCAACTTCGTCGCCCACTCGGACTCTTCGCGTTCTTCTATGCGTTCGTGCACTTCTCCATCTGGATGGTGCTGGATCTCGGCTTTCAGTTCTCCTGGATCTGGGAGGACATCATGGAGCGCCCTTACATCACCATCGGGTTCACGGGGTTCGTGCTCCTGATACCTCTAGCGGTCACGTCCACGAAAGGGTGGATCCGAAGGCTAGGGAAGCGTTGGACCACCCTGCACCGCTTGGCCTACGTAACCGCCACACTCGGCGTGATCCATTTCTATTGGCTGGTGAAGGCGGACACCAGGCTACCCCTCGTGCTGGGCGCGATCCTGGTCGTCCTGCTCGCGACACGTGTTCCCGGATGGATGGCCAAGCGCCGGAGGCGTCAGGCGGCTTCCGCCGCGCCGCGCGCCGTATCTGTGGGTAAGCCCTCGACCGTTTGATCACGCTCGTTCCACCAGTCACTGCTATGCCGTGACGGCCTGGGCACCGAAGGGCTGCGTGTTACGACATCCGGATGTCGTCGCGCGCGAGGATCAGCGACGAAAGGGGCCTCGGGGAAACGCTCGCCCACCCCACTCGATACCAGACCGACCCCTCGACTCCCGGCGGAGTCCGGGTCTCGAGCGCAGCGGCCGTTCACGCAGCCGATCGAAACGCCCGCCTCTCGCTCCGTCCGGCCGAAGACGCGGTCCACCTCCGCCCCTCAGCGCCTGGCGGCGCGGCGGGCCATCTCTTCGAAGACTCTGTCTCCGCGGCCCGTCTCGCACCCCGGCTCGCCCGCGCCTGAAGCGCGGGCCGACCTCCACGACGAGGCCTTGAAGCTCGCGCATCTGCTCGACCGTCACGGTCGCCCTGAGCTCCGCGAGGCGAGCTCTTCGCTCGGTCCGTTGTGTTCCGCGACCGCCCCGCGGCTCGGCGGCCTGTCCCGCGGCGCGCTCCGCCTCCTCCGTCCGAAACTGCTCGAGGCGTGTCCGCTGCTCGGGTGTGAGACCGATCTCCTCCGCGTTTTCGATCGCGGTGTCGAGGAGGTCGGCCGGGGGGCCCCGGAACGGACGCTCGGGCCCCTGGGCCTGGGCGAACGACGGTAGGAGGAGCAAGGCGATACCGGCGAATAGGGCCGGGGGCGAGTGTGACAGTATCGGACGGTGGTACACGGGTGGCCTCCTGGTGACGTGACGCTGTCGATCCCTGGGAGGCATCGGACCTGTCTCCGATCCCGCTCGACCGGGCGTGCTCCTGCCTCCTGCTATTGGAGGCTCTGTTTGGGGCGAACGTTAGCCGCCCCTCCTCGAAGCTCGACGGGCCTCCGGCGCGCGGCTCGGAGCCGGAGATTCAGCATCTCCACGAATATGGAGAAGCCCATGGCGAAGTAGATGTATCCTTTGGGGATGTGCAGTCCCATCCCGTCGGCGATGAGGGACATTCCAATCAGGAGGAGGAAGGAGAGGGCCAGCATCTTGACCGTCGGATGGCGCCCCACGAAATCACCGATCAGCTCAGCCGAGATCATCATCACGCCGACGGCGAGCACGATCGCGATCACCATGACTGCGAGGTCGTCAGCCATGCCCACCGCCGTGATCACGGAGTCCAACGAGAACACCATATCCAACACCGCGATCTGCGTGATCACGCCCGCGAAGGTCACGACCTCCGCGCCGTTCCTCCCGTCCCCATCCTCACCCTCGAGCTTCTGGTGGATCTCGTGGGTGGCCTTCCAAAGGAGAAACAATCCGCCGAAGAGGAGGATGAGGTCGCGGCCGGAGAACGCATGGTCGAAGAGGTCGAACAGGGGCCGCGTGAGACCCATGATCCAGGCGAGCGATGCGAGCAGAAGGATTCGGGTCGCCATCGCGAGCCCGAGACCCAGCCGGCGGGCCTGGCTCTGGCGATCCTCGGGCAATCGATCGGCGAGGATCGTGATGAATACGATGTTGTCGATCCCCAGGACGATCTCGAGGATCGTGAGTGTGGCCAGGGCGATCCACGCTTCCGGCGTGTAGATCCAATCCATGTTCGACCCGCGACCCGTTCGTCAGCGCAGAGTGCGGTCGAGGTACGCCAGAAGTCGCTCCCAGGCATCGAGCGCCGGAGCCGCACGGAGCTCTGGATCCTGATCGACGTGCAACCAGAATCCGTGATTCACGTCGTCATAGATGTGGAGGTCGTGAGGGATTTCCGCGGACCGGAGGGCTGTCTCGAAGGCTGCCACCGACTCGGGTGACGGGCCCTGGTCCAGACGAGCGAAAGTCCCGTATACCTCGTGGTCCAGCACCGCAAGACGCGCGGGATCGTCGACGAGCTGACCGTAGAAGATGGCCGTCGCGTCCTGAGCTTCCCCATCGAGTCCATACGAAAGGGCAATGCCACCCCCGAAGCACCACCCCATGGCTCCGACTCGACCCGTGACATCGGGTCGTCCCTTCAAGTAGGCGACCGCGGCGTTCATGTTGCCGATCATCTTCTCGGGATTGCTGCGGACCTCGGCGGTCAGCGCCCGGTTTTCGTCGGGATTCGAGCCAGTCCGGGCGTCGAAGAGATCCACCGCCAGCGTCACGTATCCCTCGGCCGCGAAGTCGTCGGCGACCTGCCTCACCCTGTCCACGAGTCCATTCCATTCGTGCACGATCACCAGGGCCGGAAACGGCCCGGCTCCGTCCGGTACGGCGAGATACCCGGTGGAGACGTCGTCGCCCGGAACGTATTGAATGTCGGTCCCGGTCAGGGACCCGGCCCTACCCGCAATGGAGGGCGGAAGCTCGCTCGCGGTCTGCGGACCCGCGGACGTCATCGCTTGCTCGTTCGACGTGGAAGGCGGGGTCTCGGCTTGGCCGCACGCGGTGAGCAGGAAGGCCGCCGACAGGGCACTGTATGCGAAGACGAGAGGTCTAAGGGCTCTCACGAAGCTCCTCCTGGGGAATCGTGATGGATTACGGGACCAGGAACGTGGGGCCGTGAGCTCGGGAGTTCAACTCCCGGCCCACGCAGGCGACGATCTTCTTTTGGTGGATCCCAACCGGAAAGGGCGCTTCGGCGATCAGCCTCCGAGGCCCGAAGCGGGTTGTGCCGCCTCCCGCTCTCTCAGACCTTGCTCGAACAGGCGCTGAATCACATCGCTGGTCCTGAACTCAGCGAGAATGGCCGAGCGCCGGCTTCGATACGCTTCGTCCATATAGTATCCCAGCACCGCAGCCATGACCGCACCCTCATGCGAGTCCGTTTCGTCGAAGCGGCGTTGGAAGCTCTGGAGCACCGGCTCGAACTCGCGCACATCCCAGTCCGCCGGAGACCGATCGAGGCGAAGGAAGTCGTTCAAGACCTCCATGTACTCGGGGTTCGGCGGACGATGCCAGAACGACACGTCCGGGCCGAACTCCTCGTGATACGTCGGCAGGTACAGGTTCGCGCCTGCCGGCACGCGTCGGACGAGCGCGGGATTGTATCGACGAACCTCGTCGGGGGAGAGGCGGGTCCTGCGGGTCACCTCCTCCAGGGCGATAGAGCGAGGAGCCCGCATCGCGAAGATCCGGACTTGCTCCTGCTCCGTCATGATCCCCCGGACCGTCTCGGCGTTGGCGAACACCATCTCGGCGTAGCGGTAGGAGCGCGGACCGTAGGTGCGGACGACATCCCTGTACGTGCGGGTGGAGATGTCTCTCAGGTCCAACGCGAAGCGGGACCCGAGCAGGTACTGCTCTCGTGCATGTTCCCCACCCAACCACTCTCCGTTGATTACTCGCCTTCCGACATTCGTGCCTCCGGCGTGATGTTCCGAAAGGGCAGGAATGAAGCTCCCGTACTTGGTCGCGAGCACTCTGAGATATGCGGCGCAGTAAGGGGCCTGGGTGGTCTGGTTGTACCCCTCGATCACCTCCGGCGCGAGTCTCTTC
>JAHEKL010000210.1 GCA_024638345.1 Gammaproteobacteria bacterium
GCGGTTTTCGGCCGGAGGGACTGCCG
This sequence comes from Gammaproteobacteria bacterium, assembly GCA_024638345.1. GTDB lineage: Bacteria > Gemmatimonadota > Gemmatimonadetes > Longimicrobiales > Gaopeijiaceae > JAAXGI01. Next base: position 27 of record JAHEKL010000210.1, read on the forward strand.
CGGTGCGACTCCTCCGAGGACGGCTGTCTGACCCCCGCCCAACTCAGGGCGGTTCAAAGCGTCTACTCCGGGCTCACGTTCAGCGGTGAGCAGACGCACCCAGGCTTCCCTTTGGGAGGGGAGGGGGTCGCTGGAGCTTGGGACCGGTGGATCACGGGTGGCGAAGACCTCCGCGGCCCGGGGATTCCGAGCACGCTGTTCGGGTTCGGAACGCAATTCTACAAGTACCTGGTGTTCGACGATCCCGACTGGGACTACAAATCGTACGACTTCTCCGGCTGGCTCAGGGACACGGAGGAAGCTCGCCGATTGGTGAACGCGACCGATCCGGATCTGACCGCGTTCGAGGTGGCCGGCGGAAAGCTGATTCTGTGGCATGGCTGGTCCGACGCCGCGATTACCGCACTCGGCACGATCGACTACTACGAGGCCGTGGACGAGCAGCACGCCGACGCGAGCTCCTTCGTGCGGCTCTTCTTGCTTCCCGGCGTGGGTCACTGCGGGGGAGGACCCGGCCCCTCCCAAGTCGAGTGGCTAGAAGCGATCCGGGCCTGGGTGGAGGACGGCATGGCGCCCAGCGAGCTGATCGCGACGAGGAGAAGCGCAGAGGGAGAGGTCGAGATTCGTCGACCCCTGTGTGCCTACCCGGCAAGGGCGGTCTACGACGGGAACGGAGACCCGAGACGGGCCGACAGCTTCTCTTGCGGGACCCGCTGAGCGCGCTTCCGAACCGGCCCGAAAGGGACCGCTGAGCTCAGAAGCCCGGAGCCCCGCTTCGCATCAATCCTACGTGATGCAGGAGAATGGGGCCTAGCGCCTCTCGGTCGTCCGCCCTCGCCTGGAGATCCTCCGTGAGCCGTTCCGCTTCCTGAAAGCGTATCAATCTCTGAGACTGGGCTGCGGCCGACGCGAACGCAGGGTCTCGCGCGGCCTCGGCCAGACGGCCTGAAAGGCACCGCGCGAGCTCCGGTTCGAGTCCGGGTGGTCCGGCCACCAGGCGACCGACTTCGAACAGCTGTGACAGGGCCAGGCTGAGCGCCAGCGCCCGGTTCGTATCTTCGCCCCGTGCGGCCGCAGCTTCGACCGCGAGCCCCTGGGGGCCCGCCAGGAATGGCACCCGGTCCAGAGTGGGGTTGCTGGTATCCTGCTCGTCGGAAATCCTTAGAATTGGTGTGAAGTAACCATCTTCAACACGATCCAAAATAGACTCATAGGTCACGCCCATAATGTCGATCTCTCCTCGGATCAGGCCCATCGAGGCCTCACGCGTTCCGGGATAGCCCGCCACGTACGCGACGTCGATCCCGAGGAGGTGCGCGCCGAGGCTCACGGAAACGAACCCGACGCCGATTCCGGAAATGCCCACGACGATGGGCCGCTCGAGAGACAGGGCGACCAGATCGTCCAGACTGGTGATGCCGGAGCCTTGTCGTGACACCCACACGGGGAATGACGGGGCGAGTCTACCCAGCAAAGTGAAGTCCTCCACCGGATCGAGATCCGAATCGGCAGAGATCAACTCACCCACGAAGAGCGAAAAGCCGTTCAGGAGGCCCAGGGTTCGACCATCGGGCCGAGCGTCTCGGAGCGCCCGTGCTCCGGACAGACCGTCCGCGCCGACTCGGTTCTCGATCACGATCTCCGCACCGAGCGTTTCTTCGTAGAACGGCTCCAGGAGTCGCGAGTAGATGTCGTATCCTCCGCCCGCCGAGAACGGCACGATCCAGCGCACCGTCTCCCCGAGAATGGGGGCACAGCCTACCGAAAGCTCGTGATTTCCGGGTTCTAGGTCTTGGCCCGAGCACCCGGCGAATCCGAAGGTCGCAAGAGCGAAGAGCGAGGACCGGCAGACGATGCCCAGCCACTCGTGCCGCGGGCGCACCGAAGTGGGGGAGCGAGAGGACATGGCCGGTTCGAGTCTCACGCCAGGACCCGCTTGTGTAGCAGCGGCTGCTTCCCACCCGAGGTGTGCGGCCGTGACCGGCGCACCCTGAGCGAGTCTCCGTGCTTCCAGGAGGCGCTGGCCACATCCGCGGCGGCGCTGACGTTGGACAGGGCCTCGAGCACGGCTTCGGTCACCTCTCGCTCGGACTGGAGCTCGACGTTCGGATGGATCACCAATGTGAGACGCGTGAGGCCGTCCTCGTCCTCCGACTCCTCCAGTTGGTAGTCGAGCGGAGACCCGCCGAATCGAGTGGGCAGCACCTCCTCGATCACGTATTCCATCTCGCTCGCGAGCAGCGTGACTCCCTCACCCACCAGCTTGCCGAAGCTCCGGATTCGGCGCAGGTGCAGCGTCAGTCCCAGCGACTCGAGGGGGCAGCCACAGGGACTTTCGTCGATGATGCCGCAGTCGTCGAACTCCACATTGAAGAGGAGCTTCGGGACCGATGGATTGAAGCACGTGATATGAAACGAGGTGACCGTCTCGCCGGTCGCCGGCACCTCGCGGGGATGACCGATGACCGCCGTGGTGTCGAGAAGGACATGCACATCGCCGTCGGAGGTCCTGCGCGGACATCCGATGCCGACGCGCCCCATCTCCCCGGCCCCGTAGTCGGTCATCAGATTGGCTCCGGACTCCCGGATTCGACGCACCTTCGCCGGCGTGGCGGGCTCGCCCGCCAGATACAGCCAAGTGCCCGACAGATCGATGCCGGCGTCCCGCGCGGCCACGCCGATCCGGGCTCCGTTGCTCATCGTCGAATTCAGCACGACTCCGCCGTATCGATCGCGCATCTCGCGCATCCATTCGGCGATTCGAACCGCCTGACCCAGCGGGATCGGCTCCGGCCAGGCCAGCGGGCACCCGAAGGCACGGCCCAGCACGATCGTCATCGCGTTGGCCAACCTGAATTTCAGGCTGGGACGGAAATCGGAGTGAACGAGGGGGGTGAACCACCGAACACAGGGGTTTCCCCAGCGAGCGGATCGGAGAGTGTGGTTGATCCCGCTCGCCGCGGGGAGAGGCGGTCTCCAGATCCCATAGGGCAGGCCGGCCGCGCCATGTGCATCGACGAAGAGCAGGCGCTGCTCGGCTTCCACGGCCAGATGGTCGAGGTCCGTGGAAACCCGCACCGCTCTCCCGGTAGAGCCGCCGGTCTGTGTTCTGTAGTAGTGCGACAGGTAGGGATTGTCGAACTGGCCGGGCGAGATCTGGATCTCGCGGCCGTTTCGGACAATCGGCTGCCGGCCTTTGAACTCCTCGTACGACAAGTAGACGCCGGCCTCGCGGAGCGCGCGCATCGCCCCTTCGACCCCCCGATCCTTGACGAGCGCGACGAAGTCCGCAAGCTCGCACCCGGCCATCTCGAATAGCTCACGATAGGGGCTCGTCGGGAGACCGAAGAATCCGCGCTGGGCCATCCTGATCAGGGTCTCCTGTCGCCGATCGAGCCGTCCGACGACTGCTTGCCTCGCTTCGTCGGGTGTGATCGTGTCCCGGAGAAACCCCCGGAGCCCGAGGACGAAGCGGCCGTACATATAGGCTTGACGCAGCACGTGAACGGACTCCTTGGAAGGCCCGACCATCGATAGCACCATCCGTGCCAGCCTGAAGGTGCGTGGCTCGGGTCGGCATCCCTACGCGACAACGCCGGGCCGACTGCGCTCATGGGCGACTCGACGCGTTCGACGCGACCCGACCGAGCTCGCTCCACACTGGCTCCCGAACGTCCTCCACGAAGAGCTGCAAGTGCGGGAAGGGGATCTCGATACCCGCTTCGTCCAAAGCCCGCTTCGCTGCCTCGAGGGCGGCGAACCGAACAGGTTGCTCCATTCGGGCTTCCCGAATCCACAGACGAAACTCGAGATTGACGCTCGAGTCGCCCAGCTCCTTGAGGACCAAGGCGGGCTCAGGGCTACTCAACACATGGTCGAGTCGGGTGGCCACATCCAGCAGGATCTGGCGCGCCGCCGAAACATCCTCCTTGTATGCGATCCCGAGCGGCACATCGACTCGGACGTCTCCGTAGAGCGAGTGATTGACCATCGGCTGCTCGATGATCACGCGATTGGGGATCACGACGTAGGTGTTGCGCACCGTTCGGATTCGTGTGGTCCGCATCGTGATGTTGTGCACTTCGCCGTAGCGGTCCTGCGTCGTGATGAAGTCCCCGGGCTGAAAGGGCTTGTCCCAGAAGATCAAGAACCCGGCGATCGTATTCGCCAGCGAATCCTGTGCGGCGAACCCGACGGCGATGCCCGCCACGCCGAGGCCCGCCAGGGCAGCGGCGACGTCGATGCCCAGCTGGCCCGCTGCCATGACGAGGCCTACGCCCATCAGCGCGAACCGGTAGAGGTTGTCCACCAGCAGACTGACCAGCGCTTCCGCGAAATCGGCTCGCTTCAGGATCCCGGTGAGCGCCGGTCGAGTGAGTCGGGCCAGCGCCCAGAATCCCACGAGTACGATGATGGCCGCAACGACCCTTGGCAGAAACGCGACCACCATGGTCGTCGCGCGCTCGGGATCGATCAGCTGAATGAAATCTTGCATGACTTGGCAATCCTGTGGAAGGAGCTTGGCCAGGGGAACTGTCCCCCGTCCGATCGTGCCTACACTCTAGCATGCTTCCGATCTTCTCGCGGCACCCTGTCCCGCTTGCCCCCTTCACGGTCCGAAACCATTATCCCGTCTGGCTCGAACCGGGGTTTGAACGTCTGCGCTCCCTGGCCGGATCCAGCCCGCTACGCCCACTCAACCGGTTGGGACGCACCCATGAAGACCAAGAAGAGAGAGGTTCGATCGGTCCTCCGGCACCTTCCGACGATCGCCGCGCTCGCGGCCTTGACCTTGGCTCCTCTCTCGGTGGTCGCGCAGTCCGACTCGATGCGGATCGGCATCATCGGCTCGGGCACGATGGGAGGCCCCCTGGGGAAGCTTTGGGCGGACGCGGGGCATCAGGTTCTATACTCCTCCCGAAATCCCG
>JAHEKL010000211.1 GCA_024638345.1 Gammaproteobacteria bacterium
AAATCGGGTTTGGGGAAACGTTCGAACAATCCATCTTCGATCAACGAGGACTCCGGGGTAGACACTGTGGACACCTGATTCAGTGGCAGATTCGACCCGTACGCTGCCACTCGCACGGTGTCCAGTAATGCGGGTGTCGCCTTTCCCGTCCGGACGGTGGCGAACTCTCGGCGCACGGCCTCGAGAGCGTTCTCCATGTGTTCTTTGGCCGAGCTGTCCGTAGCCATCTCGATTCCCTCGTCCTGAATGTCACGCGACCGGGTGCGGTGTCGTGAATCCGCGGGCTCAGGGGGCTCTTTGGAGCTAAGACACCAGAGTGCCGACGGACTCCCCCTGGATCGCGGCCCCGACCGCCCCCATCTCCGCGAGATTGAGCACGATGATGGGAAGGCCGTTTTCCTTGCAGAGCGACACCGCGGGTGCGTCCATGACCCCCAACTCCCTAGCGACTACCTCGTGGAAGCTCACGGTGGGCAGAAAAGTGGCGTCCGGGTCTTCGTTCGGATCTGCGGTATAGACTCCTGATACCTTCGTTGCCTTGATGATCACGTCGGAGTCCATCTCGATCGCCCTCAGTACGGCCGCGGTATCGGTCGAAAAGTAGGGGTTGCCCGTCCCACCCGCGAACAAGACCAGCCGGCCCTTGTCGAGGTGGCTCAACGCGCGACGCCTGATGTAGGGCTCCGCGAGCTCCTCCATTCGGATCGCCGTCATCACCCGCGTCTCCACCCCCTTACGCTCGAGCATATCCTGCAGAGCCATCGCGTTGATGATCGTGGCCAACATCCCCATGTAATCGGCGGTCACGCGATCCATCCCTCGCTGCGAGGCGACCGTTCCGCGAACGATGTTCCCGCCACCCACCACCAGGCTGAGCCGGACGCCCATTTCGTGGACACGCTTGACTTCGTCGGTCAGGCGATCCACCACCGGCGGATCGATCCCGAACCCCCCCTCACCGGACAGCGCTTCACCAGAGACCTTGAGAAGCACCTTGTGGTACTTCAGCTGTCGGCTGTCCTCCGCCATGGCGATCGTCCTGAGAGCTGGGTGCGGGTGAAGCTTCCCCGAGCGAGACTTGGACGGGAACTACTCGGTTACCCCGACCTCGATGCGGGCGAACCGGCCCACCTGGATCTTTTCCCCCGTCTTGGAGGAGATCTGAGTGATCAGCTGTTCGATCGTCTGATCCGGATCTCTCACGTACTTCTGTCGGAGCAGAGCCGCCTCCTCGTAGAACTTCTTCATCTTGCCCTCCACGATCTTGTCGCGAATCGCCTCGGGCTTGCCTTCTGCCTTCACCTGCTCGAGATACACTTGACGCTCTCGATCGACGAGATCATCAGAAAGATCCTCGGGACTCACGGCGATCGGGCGCGCCGCCGCGATGTGCATGGCCAGATCCTTTGCCAACCGCGTGAACTCGTCCGTATTCGCGACGAAGTCGGTTTCGCAGTTCAACTCGACCAGCACTCCGATCCGCCCACCGTGATGCAGGTAGAACCCCACCGTCCCCTCATTCGTCGCTCGGTCGGCCCGCTTCGCGGCCTTCGCTGCACCCTTACTCCTGAGTAGGTCGATCGCGGCCTCGAGGTCGCCACCGGTTTCCTGCAATGCGCCCTTGCAATCCATCATTCCAGCTCCGGTCCGATCACGGAGGGCCTTCACGTCTTTCGCGCTCACGCTCATCCCGTTTTCTCCGACTTCGCTATCCGTGGTCCACTCGTGAAAAGAGGCGGAGGGACGGGCCTCGGTGAGTCGCACCAACACGGATCACCGTCCGCCGTCCCGTTACCGCCTCCCCCTAAGGTACGCTGCTCGAGAGTCGGGCCTCGGCCCACCCTCGAACACCCTTCGCCTACTCCTCCGAATCCGCTCCTTCGGCGGGAGTTCCCTCGGGCGCGTCTTCTCCTGCCGGCTCGTTGGTGGTCTCGGCCTTCTGCAGCTGCGCGATCACTTCCGGTCGAGGCCGACGACGGCGGCGAACCCTCCGCCTCGTATGGTCCTCCGCCGCTGCGGACTTCTCTCCGGTCTCGGTCGAGTACGTCGTCGCCTCCAGTTCGTCCGCCCGCCGTCGCTCTTCTTCGGGAACTTCCCGCCGCGCCGAGCTCGCAGTATCCGCGATCGCGCTCGTGATCAGGCTCACCGAGCGAATCGCGTCGTCGTTTCCCGGGATAGGGTAGTCGATCTGATCAGGATCGGCGTTGGTATCGGCGATCGCGATCACGGGAATCCCCAGTCGGTTCGCCTCCTTGACCGCGATCGCCTCCCGCCTCGCATCCACCACGAATACCACGCCCGGCACGCGCCCCATGTCTTTCACGCCTGAGAAGTACTTCTCCAGCTTCAATCGCTCGCGATCCAGCAGCAGCTGTTCCTTTTTCGTGTAGAACTCGAACGCGTTCTCTTCCTGGCCGCGCTCGAGTTCCTTCAGTCTTCGAATCTGCTGACGAATCGTCTGGAAGTTGGTGAGCATGCCACCCAGCCAGCGCTCGGTGACGTAGAAGGCGCCGCATCGTTGGGCCTGCTCCTCGATGATCCCGCGGAGCTGGGGCTTCGTGCAAACGAAGAGAGGCCGGTCGCCCCTGAGCACCACTTCCCGGGTCACGGCCTCGGCAGCTTGGAGTCGATCGAGCGTCTTCCGCAGATCGATGATGTGAATCCCGTTCCGCTCAGTGAAGATGAACTTCCTCATCTTCGGGTTCCACCGACGGGTCTGATGCCCGAAGTGGACCCCCGCTTCAAGCAGCTGGCTCAGACCAATCTGCCCCTGCTCTCCCGGTATGGTGCTGTTTTCCAAAGGCCTATCTCTTGCTGAATTGGAAGCGCTTCCTGGCTTTGGGCCGTCCAGGCTTCTTTCTCTCCACCTTTCGTGGATCCCGGGTCAGGAGTCCGTGCCTCCTGAGCAAGGGGCGGACCTCCTCGTCCTTCGCTAGAACGGCTCGCGCCAGAGCCAGACGCACTGCGTCCGCCTGCCCCGTCACCCCGCCGCCATTGACTCGGACGGTCACGTCGAGCTGACCGTCGTATTCCGTCACCCGCAGAGCCTCTTCGGCCCGCTTTCGATGGAGGATTCGGGGGAAGTACTCGTTCAGGCTGCGCCCGTTCACCCTCCACTCACCTGTTCCGGGCCGGAGCAGCACTCTAGCCGTGCTCGTCTTGCGTCTTCCGACGCCTTGGTACTGTTCGGTGGGATCGGTCGCCATGAGTCTCAGTAGAGGGCGCTTGGTCGGTCTCCGCTCAGAGGTCGAGCGGCTGGGGATCCTGTCCCTGGTGTGGGTGCTCGGTGCCCGGATACACCTTGAGCTTCTTTCTCATGGCTCGCCCCAATGCGTTCTTCGGAAGCATTCCCTTGACCGCAAGCTCCACGACTCGTTCAGGATGAGTCTGGATCATGCGACGGAACGGAATCAGCTTGTCACCCCCGATGTAGCCCGAGTGTCGGAAATAGGTCTTCGTGTCGGACTTGTTTCCGGTGAGTCGGACTTTGGCGGCATTGAGGATGACGACATAGTCGCCGGTATCCAGATGGGGGGTGTACATGGGCTTGTGCTTCCCCCGGAGGATCCGAGCGAGCTCGGTCGCCAGGCGACCGAGTGGACGATCCGCAGCGTCCACCAGCCACCAACGGCGCTCGATCTGGCTCGCTTTCGGCGTATACGTCTTCATCCTTCCCCAACGTTCTGAGCAGGGCGAATCACCGTATGTGATCCGACGGCACTAGAGCATCAGATGATATTTCCGGCCGAACGGAGTGTCAACGCCCCCCGGCACGGCGAAGGTGTTTGTCTTGGAGCAGGATACGAGCTTCCCCAGGGCGGGTCGACCTTCAACCGGTGAAGGTCTCGAGGAAGCGCGAACGAGAGGCGTGTCGGAGTCGAGTGAGGGCCTTTTCCTTGATCTGCCGAACCCGTTCCCGGGTGATTTCCAGCAGCGAGCCGATCTCCTCGAGAGTCATGGGCTCCTGGTCGTCCAGCCCGAAGTAGAGCCTCAGAACCTTCGCCTCTCGCTCATGGAGCGTGGAAAGCGCGTGGTCGACGGTGTCGCGAAGCGCCTGCTCGTACGTTTCGTCCTCCGGATCCGCGGCGAACTGGTCCGGCAGGTAGTCCAGCAGCCGGTTATCCTCCCCCGGGGTGATGGGAGCGTCCAGTGAGAGGTGGGACTGGGAGATGGCGAGGGTGCGAACCACCTCCTCCTCGGAAATCTGGAGGTCCTCCGCCAACTCTTCGACCGTGGGCTCTCGGCCCAGCTCCTGCAAGAGGTTCGAGGCCCGCCGCCCGATGCGGTGGAGCGCGCCCGCTCGGTTCAGGGGAACCCGCACGATTCGACTCTGCTCCGCGAGCGCCTGAAGGATCGCCTGACGGATCCACCAGACCGCGTACGAGATGAACTTGATGCCGCGGGTTTCGTCGAACTTGTGGGCAGCTCGGATCAAGCCGACGTTCCCCTCGTTGATCAGATCCGAGAGAAGAACCCCCTGATTCTGGTACTTCTTCGCAACGGAAACGACGAAGCGGAGATTCGAGCGAACGAGCTTGTCGAGCGCCTCCCCGTCTCCGTCCCTGATCTCGCGGGCCAGTCGGATCTCCTCATCTCGGTCGATGAGTGAATACTGGCTGATCTCCTTCAGGTACTGATCGAGGGATCCCTCGTTTCCCCTGCTGCGGGCAGCCGATAGGCTCATTGAGCTCCTGGACGCGCGGAGGTCATCTTTCCTGGCTCAACCCCACACTTGGATTCGATCTCGACCTGCACCCGCACAGCGCGTCGGGCCCACGCCCGAACCGCCACCACCTACGGTCACATGCCAATCTAGTGGATCATCCCACCGATTCGATCCCACCTGATATCACGGAGAAGCCACGGCGGCCCCGTGGCCTCCGGCTCCGATGAATAGTAAACCATCCAGGGGCGTCCTTCGATGGCATCCCGCGTAAC
>JAHEKL010000019.1 GCA_024638345.1 Gammaproteobacteria bacterium
CAGGACCTGCCCGCGGTCCGCCACCACGATCTGATCGAAGATGCTGGCTTCCGCCTCCAGGCTCTCGGTGAGTTGGAGGGCTTTCTCCGCCACCCCGGGTTGATCGGTGGTACCGGACAGAATCAGCGTATTCCCCACCGCGCTGACTTCCAGGTTCTCCCCCGGAAACAGCCGATCGAGCTCGCTGTTGATGGTCGCGGCATCGAGCGTGACTCGGATCGTATACGCACGCCGGATTCCGCTCGTCTCCCAGAACAGCAGAGTCGTGGTCCCCGGAGCGATCCCGTTCACCACGATGTCCCGAGCCGACACTGCGACGACGTCGGCCACATTCGGGTTTCCGATCAGCACTCGCTGTAGGTTCGTCGCGCTGGTCACTACCTGGGAGTTGCCTCGGGCGACCGTGATCAGCTCGGGCTGCTGTGCTTGCAGCGGCTGCGCCACGAACGCACCGGTCGCGATCAACCCCAGGAGCGTGGCTCGAAGCCTCTTACGGGCCCGAGCTCGCCGCGGGTTCATAGACCACCTCACCCAATTCCTCACTCCCCACCTCCTCCAATGGTCGTATCCACGGTCGCGGTTTCACGCTCGGGACCCCGGTACACTTCCAGCTGTACCTGCGCGGGTCGTGTGGGTGCAGCGGCGCGTCTCGGGGCAGCCGCGACGACGGCCCGAGGCGCGGGTCGGCCTGCGATCAGCTGGGTCGCCCGAATGCCGGGCGTGCTGACCGTATCGAGATCCAGCGGGCTGCGTAGCGCCAACTGCAAGCGCCCGTTCGAGTGGGCCAGGGCCAGCTGCTCGGCTTCCTCCGGATTTACCAGGAGGGTCACCACCGGCACCTGCTGGGGATCCCCGTCGGGGCTCCTCTCCAGGGACTGTCCGGCAGAGATGACCTCGAGGTTCTGGAGGACCAGGCGCGTGGCCGGCTCGTCCTGGCCGGACGTGCGGTCCATCGTGACCACCACGTCGACCCGGGTGCCGGGCAGGACGAACCCCGCCACTCCGACGACGTCGTCGACCCGGACGGACATTGCTCGCCGGCCTTCGGGGATGATGATGTGCATTCCACCCCCAGACTCCGGATTCGCGAGCTTGTTCGAGAGCAGAGGCTCGTTCGCTCGGACTGGAGACAGCAGACCACGGCCCACCACTTCGGCGGCCGAGGTGCTGTACCCGACCGGTACGGAGCCGGCGGGCCAGTCGACGAGGACGATGTCCTGCTCGTCCAGGAGAGTGCCGACGTTCATGTCTCGGGCCGCAACGGCCACCGTCACCGAGGAGGGGCCGGACTCGGCCACCACCGGGGGCGTGCGGAGCATCCGGGCGGCGAGAATGGCTGCCAGTCCACCGGCGGCCAGGGCCAGAATCAGAAACATCACTGCTTGTCGTCGCATGGTTTGCTTTCGCTCCTGGGCGCTATTCGATGCGCATCACGAAGCCGGTCTGCATCGTGACGGTCCCAAAGGCACTTCCCCCGAAGCCGAAGTAGTTGGCTATCGGTCCGAGCAAGATGAAGTCGAACGGATACGAGATCCGCACCTCGGCTCCCTCTCCAGTCGTTCTCGTGGATCCGAAACAGGCTCCGGTGCATACGAAGTCGATCGTAGCGTCGGCTGGATCGAGGCCACCCTGCGTAAGGCGGTCCGCCATGGCGGTGCGCACCTCTGTTTCATCGGCGTTCGGGAGGACCGTCAATCGGGCCCCTTCCCGCGCCGTATTCGTAGTGACCTGATAGGTTCGCCAGGCCGCTCCCATCTCGATGATGCCGAAGACGAGAAGGAGAAGGACCGGCAGGGCGATGAGGAACTCGACCAGTGCCTGGCCGCTCTCCGAGCCCGCCCGGGGCCGCGCTGTGAGGATCGAAGGGAATGGGCGCCTGCTCATCGTTAGCTCCTGATTCAGAAGAACCATGCGTAGACTGCGCCCGCGGAGATGGCGACGCCGTACGGGACCGTGATCGCTCCCGGCGTATCCAGGGTCACCCAGAAGCCGTGCCCGGCGTCCTTTCCGCGTGCAGAGATCTTGTGCCACACGGTTTGTCCCATCAGGTAGAGATTCATGAAGGTGCGACGCACAGCGCCTTCCTTGATCATCACTACCAGCCCCCACGCTCCGCCCACGAACGCCATCACGATCAGTGCGGAGAAGAGTCGCGCGGGTCCTAGAAAGGCCCCGAACGCGACCAGGAGCTTCACATCCCCTCCCCCCAAACCGCGGACGAGAAAGAGAGGGAGAGCGAGGAGTAGACAGAGTCCTGCACCCGCGAGACTCGACCCAAGGCTGGGCAGTCCACCGGGTACTGAAAGGACCAGGGCGAGTCCCAGAGCCGGCACCGTTAGGGCATTCGGGATTCGACGTTCCTTCACGTCGAACCAGCCCGCGGCCACGGCCACTGTGACGATCGCCAACCCTGTCACCCATTCGCTCATCCCCCCTCCGCTCGCCCCCACATCATCAGTATTCGGTCGATCGTTTCGCTGCCGATTGGCTCACTAGGCCTCGGCCGCCCGGAGGCCGGGCCCGAAGATCGGATCCCTGAGGACCCGACCCTCGAGCCACGAACCTCCTTCACTTGCCTCGCTGATTACGGCCCGGTGAACAGGGCACCAGCGGCGTTGGACAACCCCGTGTTCACGGCGCCGCCCAGCGTGGTGACCGCGCCAATAGCCGCGATCGCGATCAACACGATAAGCATCGTGTACTCTGCCAGGTCCTGTCCTGACTCGTCCTGCCAGAGATTTAGGAGAAGCTGCTTCATCCTATCCTCCCGGCCTCTCGGCCTGGTGTCGCGGGTGGTTTAAGGTTTCCGGCTCGGCCAGCTTCCGGCTCGGCGTGTATCTGCCGACGACCATCCACTGACGACCGAAAGAAAGGGATCCCTTCCTCCCGGCACGCTTCCCTGAGGGACCCGCAGCCCTCTGGTGTCCGGCCCCGGGCTCTACTGCAGCCCTGAGGGACCTCCCCGTCGTGCAACCCACGTGCCAGAGGCGCCACTGGCCAGCGGGCCTCCTGCTTCGCTTCCGCACCCATACGCGATCCCTCGCGCAAAATCGGGACTCTGGAAACATTTGATTACTGTTGAACGCGGTAAACATATGTGTCCTTCGTTCTCGACCGCAAGGATTTTGGTCCGAAGCGGTGTGGCACCTGTGCTGCACTTGCGTCGTTCACCGTGATCTCTATGGGAGAACACGGGGCCTCGACCGCGAACAGAATGTTGCAACGCGCGTGCCCGGAGGCGTGCCGTTTCGAACGCACGCGGGAGCACAGAGGTGAGGTCAGTCCTGGACGGAATCGCCCCAGAAACGCCCCCGACGGGCGGTCCGGGGCCTGAAATCAGGGCTTTCAGCAGGGTCGGCCCCGGTACCGATCGGCGTCCTTCGGAGGTCCTGCGGAGCGGGTTCGAGGTAGTCTCGATGAGTGAAGTCGCCTCTCACATCCGTTTGACGCCCCAAGTGTTTCGGACCTTATTTCCGAGTTCTGTCAGTAATTTCCCTCGGAGAAGAAGCCGGCTCCGAGGTGCCGAGGCTGGGCGCTCGAAGCGCGCCCGAGGGTGATCACCGGTCACGAGCCCAGACGGAGTGCACTACATGCGAGCGATGGTTCTCGAGCGTCCCCGCGCCCCACTGGCAGCCCGTGAGATGCCCGCTCCCCGACCGGCCGCCCACGAGGTCCTGGTCAGAGTCGGAGCCTGTGCTGTCTGCCGGACCGATCTCCACGTGGTGGACGGTGACCTGCCGGACCCCGCGCTTCCCCTCGTGCCAGGGCACGAGATCGTGGGAGTGGTCACGGAGGTGGGGGCCGACGTCCAGACCCGCGTGGTGGGGGAACGCGTCGGGATCCCATGGCTGGCCGGCACCTGTGGTGCATGCGTGCATTGCCGGGCCGGACGGGAGAACCTCTGTGAGAGGGCTCGCTTCACCGGATACACCCACGACGGCGGGTACGCGGAGTTCACGGTCGCGGACTCGGCCTACGTCTTCCCGATCCCTGAGGCCTATGACGACGTGACCGCGGCTCCTCTGCTATGCGCGGGGCTCATCGGTTTCCGCGCCTATCGGGCGGGCGGGCCGGGAAGACGCATCGGCCTTTACGGATTCGGCGCAGCCGCCCACCTTCTGGCCCAGGTCGCGCGACACGACGGGAGGGACGTGTATGCCTTCACCCGGCCAGGCGATGAGACCGGACAGGTCTTCGCCCGATCCGTCGGGGCCGTGTGGGCGGGGTCTTCGGAGGAGGCTCCGCCCGAGCCGTTGGACGTCGCAATCATCTTCGCACCCGTCGGGGCACTCGTCCCCAAGGCCCTTCGCGCGGTGATCGCCGGGGGCACGGTGGTCTGCGCAGGAATCCACATGAGTCCGATCCCGAGCTTCCCCTACGAGATCCTCTGGGGAGAGCGGGTGGTCCGATCTGTGGCGAACCTGACGCGGGAGGACGCACACCGGTTCCTGGAAATCGCTCCGCAGATTCCCGTGCGCCCGAGCACGGAAGTCATGCCCCTTGAAGAGGCCAACGAGGCCCTCGACCGACTACGCTCGGGGCGGGTCGAGGGTGCGCTCGTCCTGGTGCCCTAGCTCCCGCTCGTGCCCCAGCTCCCCCCTCGCGCGCCAGGGTCCGTGCGGAAACGCGCCAGGACTCAGCTCCAGCTCATTGAGTCGTGAGCGACGGGTGCCTAGGCGCCGGCTTTCTGCAGGCCAACAAGGGTCACCCGAAAGACGAGCGTCGAGAATGGGGGAATCGGACCAAGACGTTGGCTTCCGTACCCGAGCTGATGGGGTATGACGAGGAGTCGGGTCTCGTCCAACCGCATCCCCAGGATGCCTTCGTCGAAGCCCGAGATGAGTGCTCCGACCCCGACCCTCTGGCGGAGCGGGTCCACGCCCGCGCTCGAATCGAACTGGGTACCGGTGTGGAGCCACCCTGTGAAGTCAACGTCCACGGTATCGCCCGCTTCCGCCACCTCGGTGCCCACGCCCTCCTCGACGGTCTGGTAGTAGAGGCCGGTGGACGAAAGCGTCATGGCGTCGAGATCGACGCCGAGGGACGGGGCGAAGGTGAGGTCGGCTGGGTCCCTCGGCAGTGGGTTCGTCCCCCCGTCGCATGCGGTGGACGCGAGGGCGACCGCGGCTATCGCGTTCCCACGGCCTAGATCTCGAACGAGTCGACGCCACATGGGCATTTCCTAAGTTGATGGAGGACGGGCGACCGCCCGATTCAGGGAGTAACGACGATCGGTCGGCTGTTGATGGACGGCTCGCGCCCGGGGAGATCGAGACGCAGGTGGAGGGTGTACTCTCCGGGATCCAGGTTGGGAAGCTGCAATGCGACGGCCCGGAAGAGCGTCTCGACCTGGTCGGACCCGGCGTCCCCGAACGTCACCTCGACCGGATTCTCCGGCTCGACCACTCCCAAGAACTCTCCGACCCTCTGGAGGAATCCTGGTCGACCCTCGGTGAAGCCCAAGGTGACCTGTACTTCCTGATCCACGCCGAGTCCGTAGACCTCCCAGGCCACCGTGAACCGCTCGTCGGCACGAATCCGGACGTTCGGACGAGCGAGGGGAATCGCCTCGTCGAGATCGGCGGGCAGCGGAGCGTCCTCACGCAGGATCATCAGATCGGACAGGGTCACGATCCCGCGAATCATTGGGGTCTGGTTCACGCCCTGCCTCGCTCGCCAGGCTCGCTGTGCTTCCGGCTCCAACACCTCCATGCTGCTCACGTAGCGGCCTGTGGGGGCACGCAGAGTGAACACACCCTGCTGGTCCGTGCCCCCGACGGAGATCACCTCGCCATCGGCGGACTCCGGGACGAGGAAGAAGGCCGCCTGGACCGGCCCCTCCACACCCGTCTCCGCCTCGGCCTGTGGGGACGGGTCCGCCGGCAAGCCAAACCCCGATCGACTCGCGAACGGATTAGCTCTCTGGGGCTCGGCCCGCACCGGTGCACGATCGGCGAACGGATCGCGCTCCGGGGGTGAAGGACGATAGGCCCCCACGACGAGCATCTCGTCGCCGCGTCTGAAGCGGGCGACCTGGGTCTCCAGTCCGCGAAAATCCGGCGCGTACGGCGCGGCGTACCAAGCTCTGGCCTCGCGAGGGGTCGTGATCCAGCTCTCGGGCCCGATGTCCGCAGGCGCTTCCAGGAACTGCTCCGGGAACAGATAGCCTCGGCTTCGCGGATGATGATGACCGACCGTGCTCCGGTTCTGGCCGAGGGCACCGATCCCCACGGGAGAGCGGATCACTCGACTCCAGCCGATCTGTCGACCGTAACGAACCAGCGACTCCTCCAGATCTTCTCCCCACTCCATCGAGTAGGGGTTCTCGGCCTCTTCCCTGTTGCGGGCCACCACCAAGCGGGCGTAGTGCTCCGTCAGGCGATCGTTCCCCTCGAGCATGAACAGGGGATCCGAGAAGCGCCAGAACACATCCCATAGACGGGCTCGTTCGGTCGCGTCTGCGCGGCTGAAGTCGTCGACTCCGTCGTTCGTGAAGATGAAGCGAGGGCTCCGCCAGCGCTCTTCCTCCTCCGGTGGAGCGCCCGCCGCGGCCTCCCTGAAGGCGACCTCGGCCTCGACGAACCTTTCGTCCAGGTGCAAGACGTACCCTAGGAGTGCCGAGCACCACCACCGATCCGCCAGATCGCATGCCCTAGCGACCCGCTCGGCTTCCCCGAGACCGCCACTCTCTACCATGTAGTGGATGAGCTGGCCGAAGACCCACGGATCCTTGGTCCGGTTGCTGATCGACGACAGCTCGCCGATCAGATCGTTGCGGGCCACCGCCGTTTCCGGGGGTTCCGGCGGAAAGTCCTCCTCCCCCTCTCCCCCGAACCAGATGCAGATTCGGCCGATGCGCTCGTCACATCCGCCCTGGCGGGTCTCCGCACGGACGGGGATCCGGCTCTCGCGGAACCGCTCGAAGTCGGTCTGACTCTCGCGCGCATCTTCCACCAGGTCGGCCGAATCGGCCGGGGAGACGGTCGCTTGACCGTATAGGCCCGGAGCGAGTAGGAGAAGGATGAGGACAGCCGAGAGTCCAGAACGGGAATGGCTCATGATTTCGCTACACTGGGCGGGTGTCGCGAGATCCTGTCGGCGCCTTCGGGACAATCCGAAGGGCCTCTTCGGCGGTGGTGCAGCACCGTACCGAGCTCAACGTCCGGTCCAGACTCGCTGCCAGCCTCAGTCTCCTGTCGTACGGATGAATCGCGATTCGGACTGGTCGTTTCATCAGGTTACCGGCCAGCGTGTTCAAGCGATTGGAGGCAGTGAGCGCCACATGTCGCGATCGATTGTCCGCTTCGAATCCCACCAGGGGAAAGAGTCGCCGGACCCCGTCCACTCCCGACACGAACCCCGAGAGAACCTCGTACCACTGGAACGGCAGCCCTGTCAGATGATCGGGGGTCAGGGGCCCGAGCGCCCATGCGGGTGGAACGTACAGGTCCGGCTCGGGGAGTCCGACAAGCGAGAACCACGCATGGCAGCGAGTCACGATCTCGGTCACCTCGGTCACCGACCTCGACAGGTGCTCGGCCTGATCCCTGGAGAGCGTCGCCCCATGCAGCCGGTGGCCGAACGTCTTGAATGGCGGCGCACGATGGGTCCATCCGTGACCCGCCACCTCGCACCCCCGGTCGACCAGATCTCTGAGAGCGTGTAGGCTCGGATCGTCCCAGGAAGCCCCGGGAACCACCAGGAGCGTAATCCGACTGACCCCTCGCGCCCTCAGCCATTCGTACAATCCCAGGACCTCGTTCAGGGTAGAGGGTCGAACGTCGTGGATCGACACAATCCCGGTCTCGATCACGCGTGTGCCTCGCTCGGCAAGGCTTCCCTGATCACGGTCAGCCAGTCCGCTACGGTCTTGCGAGTGAGATCCTCGGCCGCCGATCGGGCCGTCTGGGCTCGTTCGGAGCGGGCGGCCACGTCCATGGCGCTCACTCGACGGAGCGCGTTCACCAAGGGCTCCGTCGGTTCCATGACGACCAGGCCCTTGGCGAGGTCTGGCCACCGGCTGATCCCGCACTGCGCGGACACGACCGCCAATCGTCCTCTGGCCATCGCCTCCAGGGCGATGCTGCCGAAAGTCTCGTAGCTGGATGGGAGCGCGAGGACCTGGATTCGGTCGAGCAACTCCAGCACCTGTTCACGACCGACCCAACCCAGAGCTTCGATGTTCGGTTCCGCTTGGGCCCACGAGTCGACATCTGCCCGTAGGGGCCCGTCTCCCGCGATGTAGAACTGGACGTGGGGCAGAGCCTGCGCGGCTTCGAGCACCTGCTCCAGCTGCTTCTCAGGAGCAAGCCTTCCGATGAAGGCCACGGACGAGATCGACCTCGCGAGCGGCGAGAGGGGCCGCGCGATAAAAGCCTTGGCCGTGGGGGTGCCCACCAGACGAACTCGCGCGATTCCGTGCCGCTCTACCGCCTCCTGCAGCATCTCGTTGTGGACTACGACGACACTGGCCCGACGGAACATGAGTCGGTCCCACAGGCCCATCAACCAACTGAAGATTCTACCGAACGGCTTTCGCCAGTACAGATGCGCCAGCCGGTCGAACTGTGTGTGGAAGCCGACACACAGGCCTGCTCTCGTCCGAGCCGCCAGGATCATCCCCAGAAGCCCGTAGGGTCCGGGAGTGGCGGATACGATCACATGCGGTGAGAGCGCCTTGATCGCGCGCCGGCACGTGCGCGCCTCGGGCAGGTAGATCCGTTGAGTCGGATCACCGGGCATCGGGATGCTTCGAGGGAACCCCGTGCCGTCCCTGTCGACCGGAGGGGACACCATTACGACCTCCCCGAGCTCCGCACGCAGGTGCACGACCAGATCGTCATAGTAGGTGCCCACCCCGTTCCGGCCAGGAATCGCGTCCGAGAAGACGGCGACTCGAAGGGACCCGGCGGTGGGCCGAGAAGGCACAGCGCTCTCATCTCGGCCCTCGGAGAGAGCCGTGGCGCTAGCGCGATCGATCGAAATCATGCTCCAGAAGCCGAGCCGGTCGCCTGAGTCGAGGTCACGGGTGCGCAGAACCCGAAGTGGTCGCGGAACACCGCGAACCTCCGCTCGATCGACGCGCGATCGAGCCCGAGCTCGTCGAGATCGTACGAGTGCGTGCTCACGTGCCCTCGTGCCACGACCGCGGCGTCTTCGAGGTTCGCTCGAAAGTCACCCTCCACAGTCCAGCCGAGCTGTCCGAAGCAGGCCTCGACCGTGCCTTTCAAGTCGGCTCGGAGCTGAGGAAGCGAGGCGAACGCCCAGCGGTTCTCCGGGAACGAGCGAGCGGCCTTCAGTACGTGGTCCGCGTAGTGCCGGAGCATCGAGACGAACCGCTCCCGCACGTCGGGATCGGTCACCTCCACGCCGAAAAAGCCCATCGCGTCGCGCACCGAGCTCAACTGAGAGGGAACAACCTCGATCGGATCCCGCACACAGCAAAGAAACCTTGCGTCAGGAAAGGCCTCACCAAGGGAGAGAACCCATCCGGTGAACGACGCGTTCTTGCTCAAGAATCGCTTTTCCGGACCCGCGACGAATAGATGCCTCTGGATACAGGACCGGTAGAAGCGCAGCAATCGGTCTTTCTCCTCGGGGCTCCAGCTGTCGAACCGTGTCAATCGCCAAAGACCGGGGTGGCGGGGAAAGGCGGTGACCAGGAGGAAGCATGCGAAGACTGGCAAGAGGAGGAGAAAGTCCTCCTCCGGATCGTGCAGGGAGACCGGGTGGACCGCCGCATTCCAGGAGTTAACCCCGCCGAACGTCCGATTCGTCCAGCGACCGATCGGAGACCCCATCGCTCGGTCCAGGCGCGAGAGCCAAAGCCAGACCCGGCGCTCCGTGACCGACGGGGCCAGGACGAGCTCCCAGGTCCTCATAGTCGTGAAACGCTCGTCGGAAGCGAGGACCCGCTGCAGCAGGGTGGTCCCGCTTCTGGGAAGACCCACGACGAAGAGCGGCTCCTCGACTTCCACGTGGCGATACGCCCGAAAGAGAACTTCGTCGATCAGGAAGCCGACCCAGTGCGTAAGCTGCAGGACGAGAAAGACCGGCACGAGGAGGCAGAGCGTCACGGCGCGTCGAACGCTCCAGGGCGCCCACTCCGACCTCGACGGAACCAAGGATTCGATGAGGCGAGCCATGAGTGGGAGGATGCCCACGCCCGCGCGATCCGTCACCGTAGTCGACCTTCCACCATCGCTCGGATCGTGTGCTGCTGATCGATCAAGACCTGGAAATCCCCCACGGCCGCCTGATAGACGAGGAGCATCCCCGCAGTCACGAGAGCTACACCGACCCCACCCAGCACCCTCTTCTGCCACTCGACCGCGATCACACGGCCCGTGTGCGAGGCCGCCCAAGCCAGCGAGGTCGCGGTGGAGATGTTCACGGTGAAAACGAGGGCGATGAACAAGGCCCCCTCACCCGGGCTCCGCTCCCAACTTCTGAGCATCAGAGGAGAGCCGACGATTAGCCAGAACAGCCAGGGAACCGGCGAGACCAGGGTCCCCAAGGCAACGTGCCAGAAGCGAGCGCACTGTGGATTCGGCAGCGGATGCTCGGGATCGAGAGGCGTAGCCCCTCGGCGCCAGAGCCTCAGAAAGCGAACGCCGATGTACAGCACGACGATCCCGCCGGAGAGTCCCAGGAGAGTGAGCGCGAGATCGCTGAGATTCTCGAGGATCAGCGCCGTCACGAGCAGAGGGGGAACGTCACTCACCAGGGGGACGAGTGCGAGCCTCGCGGCGGGCTTGAAACCGCGCTCGAACCCCGTGCCGGCCACCATCGTGGTGTACGGTCCCGGCGCGAGCCCTGCGAAGGCGCCGAGCAATGTGGCAGTCAGGATCGTCTCAATCACGGCATCCGGGGGGTTGGCGTGTTCCCTCGACACCCTTGACCCGTTGACCATCCGGCGCCTACGGGATCCGGGGAATGGTAGCCGGCCCCGTGTCACGGCGACAGCACGAGGCGCTCCCCTCGGGGGTCACTCACCCGGGAGCGGGGTAGAGAGCGCCGTGTGGGAGCACTCGATCCGGTTGGCGACGGCGCCTACCCAGTGCCAGATTGATCGGGCTCGTCCGATCTCCAGAACCTTTGAACTCCCGACGAATGCGGTCGGGACCCGTCGAGATGACCATAGAACAGACCTACTTCAGAAAGGGATTCGGCCTCAAAGACGAAGTCCGGCCACTCATCGAATCGGAGTATCACTCAGCCCTTGTGGAAGAGATCCGGGCGAGGGGATACCAGGCCCGGTATGGAGACGTGACGGTCCGCCTCGCCGAGGAGTTCGGCTTCTGCTACGGGGTAGACCGAGCCGTGGACTACGCGTACGAGACGCGGCGCAAATTCCCCGAGAAAACCGTCTACCTCGTTGGGGAGATCATCCATAATCCCCACGTGAATCAAAGAATGCGCGAGATGGACATCCGCTTCCTCTACCCGGACTCGAAGGGTCGATTCGAGTTCTCGGAGGTGGAACCGGCCGATGTCGTGATCCTGCCCGCTTTCGGCGTGACGATCGAGGCGTTCGAGGAGCTCAGGAAGATCGGATGCGTCCTTGTGGACACCACCTGCGGCTCTGTCCTTCTAGTCTGGAAGCGGGTGGAGGGCTACGCGAAGGACGGATTCACCTCCGTCATCCACGGCAAGTTCAAGCACGAAGAGAGTCGGGCGACCGCCTCGCAGGTCCGCAAGCACCCCAACGGTCGCTATCTCATGGTACGGGACATGGACGAGGCAGAGCTGGTCTGCGACTACATCGCCGGTCGTCCGGGCAAGCTTTCGCGGGAGGATTTCCTGGAGCGTTTTCGAGAGAAGAGCTCAGACGGTTTCGATCCCGATCGCGACCTCGAGCGCTTCGGCGTCGCCAATCAGACGACCATGCTGGCCAGCGACAGCCTCGCCATCGGCCAACGCTTGGAGGCCGCGCTCATCGAGGCACGCGGTCCCGCCTACGCAGCCGAGAACTACCGGTCGTTCGGTACCATTTGCTCCGCCACTCAGGAACGTCAGGACGCCGTGGTCAAGATGATGGAGAACCCGCCGGACATCATGATCGTGATCGGAGGCTACAACTCTTCGAACACGAACCATCTGGCTCATCTGTGCCGAAGCTACACGAAGACGTTCCATATCCAGGACTCACTCTGTATCGATGTGGAGACCGGCGAGATCCGCCACAAGCCCGAGCTGGCAGCCGAGGCTCCTGAGCGGACCGAGACCGAGTGGCTGCCCGAAGGGCCCTTTCAGCTGGGGCTCACCGCCGGTGCCTCGACCCCGAACAACAAGATCGGTGAGGCTTTGCTCCGCGTCCTCGAAATTCGGGGCACGGCCCCGGAGCCATCGACCCTCGCGCAGTCCGAGTAGCGAAGCGTCAGATGTGAATCGGGCGGCCCAAGGCGGCCAACGCGCCTTCTCCGATCGCCTCTGACAGGGTGGGGTGGGGGTGTATGGCTTTCTCGACTTCCTCCACGGTGGACTCCAGGTGCCGTCCGAGCACGAACTCGGCGATGAGCTCGGTCGCGTGCGGGCCGATGATGTGCGCACCCAGGATCTCCGAGTACTTCTTGCCGCGCACGACCTTGATGAACCCGTCCACGTCGCCGTATGCGACGGCCCGCCCGTTCCCCACCCACGGAAACTTGCCCACCTCGATGTCGTAGCCGGCTTCCTTCGCCTGCTCCTCGGTCAGCCCCACCGAGGCCACCTCCGGATGGCAGTAGGTGCAATTGGGAATGTTCTCGTAGTCCACCGGCGCATGTGGGTCCCCTGCGATCTTCTCGACGCAAGCGACCCCCTCGTGCATGGCTTTGTGGGCCAGAAGCGGCCCTCCCGCACAATCCCCGATCGCATAGATGCCCTCGACATTCGTCCGCATCCACTCGTCGACCTGAATGAAGCGGCCTTTCTCCGACAGCTTCACGCCTGCGGACTCCAGACCCACGTCTTCGGTGTTGGGGATGCGCCCAACGGCTGAAAGCACTTTCTCGACCGTCAGCTTCTGCTTCTTTCCGTCGGCGTCCTTGAAGGTGAGGTTGACCCCGTCACCGGCCTGGTCCGCGGTCTCCAGCCGTGCGCCGGTGTGGATGCTCATGCCACGCTTCTTATAGGACTTGGCCAGGTGGGCGGAGACCTCCGCGTCCTCGAGCGGGAGGACCCGATCGAGCGCCTCGATCAGCGTGACTTCCGAACCGAAGGCCTCGAAGATGTCGGCGAACTCGGCGCCGATCGCTCCGGCTCCGATCACCGCGATGCTCTTCGGAGCCTTCTTCACGAACAAGGCCTCGTCGGATGACCAGACATGCTCCCCGTCGATCTGCAAGAACGGGAGGCTCTGAGGCCGCGACCCCGTCGCGACGATGACGTGCTTGGCTTTGTACTTGGACTTCGAGCCATCCGCCGCCTCCACCTCCACTTGCCCCTTCCCCGCGAGTCGACCGAAACCCTTTAGATGCGTCACCTTGTTCTTCTTGAACAGGAACTCGACGCCCTTGTTCATCTGATCGGAGACCTTTCGACTGCGCTCTTGCGCGGGACCGAGGTCGACGGTCACCTCTCCGGTCGTGATCCCGTGTTTCGCAGCATCCTCTACTTCTTTCACCATCAGGGCCGACGTGAGCAGCGACTTTGTCGGAATGCATCCGATGTTGAGGCAAACGCCGCCCAGCTTTTCCACCTCCACGCATGCGACGGACAGCCCAAGCTGACTCGCCCGAATGGCCGCAACGTATCCTCCTGGACCCCCTCCGATCACGAGGAGGTCGAAGCTTTCCTTTCCGTTACCTGCCACGCTGAAACTCCCGTCTTCATGGTTGAGTGCACGTTCCGAGGTCCCCGGTCCGCTGGCCCCGGAGAAAAAGGCCGGCTCAAGTTAGAGACGCCCTGAATTCCTTGCTACCCCGAGGCGTCCTGCGCGAGATTGGGCTTGCTCGCCCTGAAACGCGGAATTCGATCGGGAGGCGTCATACGATGTGGATCCTGTTGGCTGCGCTGGCAGTCGTCGTCGTGGGAGTGCTTCTCTACAACAGCCTCGTCGGTCTTCGGGAACAGGTCGACGCATCTTGGTCTGACATCGACGTCCAACTGAAGCGGAGACACGATCTGGTCCCGAACCTGGTGGAAACCGTGAAGGGTTACGCCCGCCACGAGGAAGGGACGCTCAGCAAAGTGGTCCAGGCTCGTTCGGCGGCGATGTCCGCTGAGGGACCCCAGAAGCGAGCCCAGGCCGAGAACATGCTGACGTCCACCCTGCGTTCGCTCTTCGCCCTCTCGGAGGCGTATCCAGAGCTCAAGGCCGACCGCAACTTCGCCCAGCTGCAGGAGACGCTCGCGGACCTCGAGGACCATATCCAGCGCGCTCGCAGGTACTACAATGCGGTGGTCCGCGACTACAACACGCGAATACGACAGGTCCCCACCAACCTGATCGCCACGTCATTCGGCTTCAGGGGACGGGAGTTCTTCGAACTCGAAGACGATGGGGAAAGGGACGTGCCCGAGGTTCGCTTCGGATCGGAGGGATCGACCGAGGGCTGAGCCGGGGCTCGCGGGGGGCCGTTCCAGGATTCGCGCGCAGCCGAACGCGAATCTTGATTCTAAAACGCTAGACCAACGCGGCGAGGGGCTCTTCGAGGATCGCCTGTAAGGTCTGCAGGAATCGAGAGCCCTGTGCACCGTCGATCACGCGATGGTCACAGCTCATCGTGATCTTCATCATGGGTCGTGCCTCGATCCGACCGTCGATTACCACGGGACGTTCTTCCACCGCGCCTACCGCCAGGATACCGGCCTCGGGTGGGTTGATCACGCCGGTGAACTCCTCGATCCCGAACATTCCCAGATTCGACACCGAGAAGGTCGAGCCCATGTACTCATCCGGCTTGAGCTTCTTGTCCCGCGCCCGGCCCGCCAACTCCCGGACCTCGGGAGAGATCTGGGAGAGGCCTTTCAGGTGAGCGTCGCGCACGACGGGCGTGATGAGGCCGTCGTCGATCGCGACCGCGACTCCCAGGTGCACACGGTTGAAGCGCCGTACGTGGTCGCCCCGCCAGTGCGCGTTGCAGTCCGGATGCTTCTTCAGAGCCATAGCGGTGGCTTTCAAGACGATATCGTTGAAGGACACCTTGATCCCGTCGCGCTCGAGCATCGCGTTGATCCGCTGGCGCGCCGCGACTGCTCGGCTCATGTCGACATCTACCGTCAGGAAGAAGTGCGGTACCGGACCGATCGACTCGACCAGCCGCTTTGCGATGGTCTTCCGCATCTGCGTGAGCGGCACGTCCTCATAGTCGGCCTCGGACAACTGGAAGGCTGCGGCGGCCGGCGCTGCAGCGGGCACGCCTTCCCTAGCGGCGCGCTCGACGTCTCGCTTGATGATCCGCCCTCCGGGACCGGAGCCTGCTACGTCCCGCAGCTCTACCCCTTCCTCCTCGGCGAGCCTGCGTGCCAGGGGAGAGGCCTTGATCCTGTCACCCTCTTCGGTGGCGGGGGCCTCGTCGGGCGGTGATACGGGAGCCGCCTCCTCGGCAGTCGGAGGCGTCGACGACTCGGGCTCCGGCGGAGACTCCTCGGCCGCCTTCTTTGTCTCGGGCTCGGCGGTTGCAGCCGCCCCTGCCGCGGCAGCCCCATCTCCGGACACGAACTCCCCGATGTCCTCGTCCGCCCCCGCGATCACGGCGATCACGGCACCCACCGGTGCTGTGCCTCCTTCACCGAGCAGGATCTTGCGAAGTAGGCCATCCCCGCGTGCCACGAGCTCCATGGTCGCCTTGTCGGTCTCGATCTCGGCGATGATCTCGCCGTTGGACACGTCGTCGCCCTCGGATTTCAGCCACTTGACGAGCTGACCTTCCTCCATCGTCGGAGAGAGTGCCTCCATGTGCACTTTCGTCGCCATTCTCTCGTGCCTCGTCCCGTGCGAACCGCGTGTTCGTGTTCGATGAGCCGCGGCTCATCGAGCCGCCGACCCGTCAATCCGTGTAGAGCACCTTCTTGCACGCCTGCACGACCCGATCCGCGCTCGGCTTCGCCATCTGTTCCAGGTTCTTCGCGTAGGGCATCGGGACGTCGGCTTGGGTGACCCTGAGTACCGGCGCGTCGAGGTCGTCGAACGCCTCTTCCTGTATCGTCGCGGCGATCTGGGCCCCCACCCCCGCATAGGGCCAACCCTCCTCCAGAACGACGACCCGATTCGTCTTCTGAACCGTGGCCAGGATCGCGTCCACATCCAGCGGCCGCAGAGAGCGGAGGTCGAGGACCTCGGCGTCGATACCGTCCTTCTCCAGGTTACCCGCTGCCATCAGGGCCATGTGGACCATGGCGCCGCTCGTGATGATCGAGACGTCCCCTCCTTCCCTCTTCACCTCGGCCAGGCCGAGTGGGATGACGAAGTCCCCGTCCTCCGGATCGGGCACTTCGCCCTTCAAGTTGTAGAGGAGCTCGCCTTCCATGACTGCGACGGGATCCTCGTCCCGGATCGCGGCCTTCAGGAGTCCCTTCGCATCGGCAGGCGTTGCAGGGGTCACGAGCTTGACCCCCGGTGCATGCAAATACCAGGTCTGGCAGGCCTGCGAGTGCTGCGCCGAGAGTTGGAGGGCCGCGCCCGTCGGGCCGCGGAAGACCATGGGAAGGTGGACCTGACCGTCGGACATGTAATACATCTTGGCCGCCGAGTTGATCACCTGATCCAGGGCCAGGAACGAGAAGTTGAACGTCATGAACTCGATCACCGGCCTCAAGCCGACCATCGCGGCGCCCACGCCGAGCCCGGCGAATCCGAGCTCCGAGATCGGTGAATCCACGACTCGGCGATCGCCGAACTGATCGAGCAACCCTTTCGACACCTTGTAGGCGCCGTCGTACTCGGCCACTTCCTCGCCCATCAGGAAGACCGAATCGTCTCGCTCCATCTCCTCGGCGAGGGCTTGGTTCAATGCTTCTCGATAGGTAATGGTTGCCATCGTCGTCAAATCAGAGTTGGAGGGTCACCGTGCCCCGGCGTGGCCATCGGGCGGCCAGCACCCCGGGGCCCTTGGCGTCAGCGATCCCGGCCGTCCAGGAAAAGGCGCCCGTGCTCGTTGATTTCTTTGTAGGTGTGCGTGTAGAGATCGTCGGCGGTCGGAAGGGGCGAATCATCTGCGAACTTTGCCGCCTCGTCTACGATTACGCGTACCGCCTGGTCCATCTCCTCGAGCTCTTCTTGCTTGAGGAGCTTGGCCTCGAACAGGCGATCGCGGAGAATCGTGATCGGATCGGCCTCCTCCTTCTTCTCCTCGACCTCCTTCTTCGACCGATACGTGCCCGAAACCGGATCGGACATCGAGTGGCCTCTGAACCGGTAGGTCCGGGCATCGACGTATTGTGGGCCCCCTCCCTTCCGGACCTCCGAAGCTAGCCGCTCGATCAGCGTCCATGTGGCCATCACGTCCTGGCCGTCGACCGCGTGGCCGGGGACTCCCGTCCCCTTCGCGCGGTCCACCACGGGCAGCGCGGAGACCCTCTTGAAGGCCGTGCCCATTCCGTATTCGTTGTTCTCCACGACGTAGATCACCGGGAGCTTCCACACCGCCGCCATGTTCAGCGATTCGAGAAAGGCACCCTGGTTCACGGCTGCATCGCCGAGGAAGCAGACGCATATCTGGTCGGACTCGCGGTACTGGATGGCCCATCCGATTCCGGTCGCCAGCGGAATCTGACCCCCGACGATCCCGTGGCCCCCCATGAAGCCCACGTCCACGCCGAAGATATGCATGCTCCCACCCTTCCCGCCGACTGATCCCCCCTTCTTGCCGTAGAGCTCCGCCATCACCGGCCCTGGATCCACCCCCTTGGCGAGTGCCTGGGTGTGGTCCCGGTACGACGTGACCACATAGTCGTCCGGGCGGAGTGGCCCCACGACCCCTTGAGCCACCGCTTCCTGACCGATGTGTAAGTGGCAGAAGCCGCCGATCTTTCCGATCGCGTAGGCCTCCTCGGCCTTCTCCTCGAAGCGCCGGTATAGGAGCATTTGCTTCAGGAACCAGTGGAGCATGTCGCGGGAGAATCCGTCCAGCTCCGCCTTCCCTCCGCCTCGCGTCCCTTCTTTCTTTTCTTTTGTCTTCGTATCGGCCATGGCCTTCAGTCGTTTCGGCGCGGTTCAGGCCGCCCGAGCTCCAGCTGGACCAGCTGCTGCCCGGGTCGCCAGGTCCCGAGAACCTCGGCGGGCGCAGGAACATCCGCCTCCATGACCTCCTGGATGGTCCCGGGCGCCCCCGCTTCGACCTCTCGCGCTTGTTCTTTTGCGTGATATGACGAACGTACCAGCGGCCCAGACTCTACATGCCTGAAGCCGTACTCTTCTTCTCCGACCCTCTTCCAATGCTCGAACTCCGCCGGTGTCACCCACCTCGCGACAGGAATGTGCGCCGGTGACGGGCGCAGGTACTGTCCCAACGTCAGGATGTCGACGGAGGCCTCTCGCAGATCCCTCATCGCATCGCGGATCTCCCCGCTCTCCTCCCCCATTCCGAGGATGAGACCCGTCTTGGTCAGAATCGACGCATTGAGACGCTTGGCAGCTCCGAGAAACGAGATCGAGCGCCAGTAACGGCCGCCGGGACGCACGTCCGGATGGATCCGCTCGACGGTCTCGAGGTTGTGCCCGAGGATTTCGGGGCACGCGTCCATGACGGTCCCCAGCGCCCTCTCGTCACCCTTGAAATCCGGCACCAGGACTTCGACGGTGCAACCCGGAACCCGGGCTCGGATCCGGCGGATCGTCTCGGCATAGATCCGTGCGCCTCCGTCCGCGAGTTCGTCCCTGTTCACCGAAGTGATCACGACGTGCTCGAGCGACATGGTCGCAACCGTCTCTGCGACCCTTCTCGGCTCGTCCTCGTCCAGCTCGGTAGGCATCCCGTGAGCTACTGCGCAGTACTTGCACGCCCTCGTGCACACATCGCCCAGGATCATGAACGTTGCGGTGCCGGCTTCCCAACACTCACCGATGTTCGGACAGCCCGCCTCCTCACATACCGTATGGAGGGCCCCGGTTCGCATGAGCTGCTTGAGGCGAAGGTAGTTCTTGCCTCCGGGCGAACGGACCTTCAGCCAACCTGGCTTGCGATCGCGCATCGGGATGGTCTCCAATCCCTCGTGCGCGCGGATCCGCGCGGTGCCCTTCGGCTTCACCACCCCGGTGTCACGCGAGCCGGGATGGTATCCGCCGCCTGGTGGAAGCGTAGCCGTCTTCGTCACCTGTCAATTGCCTCCAATCGCTTGGATCCGGTCCTTCGCGTGCGAGCCGAAGGTCGACCCGACCCCGTCCCGCTGTCCGGCGTCGAAGCAAAAAAATGCCCCCTTCGGGCACCTCTGCGCGAGCCCGGCGCGGGCGCACACCGTCCCGACACGGGCCGATGTGGGGTCAGCACGAATCGGCCAGGATGATAGCACCGCTCGAACTTTCATGGCAACCAATCAGGGCAACCTCGACGGGCCGGCCAGCGGCTCCTCCGTGGCTTCTCCGGAGGACCTCGTCTCCCACGGGGACCCCGCCTCGCGCCGGCTACGCGTCACAGTCCCTTCGATCGCTCCGCCACGTGACGGGCGACCTCCTCCGGCTCGTCCGTGACGAGGAGGAGATCCATGTCCTCTGTCAGAATCTTTCCCTCTGCCTGCATGCGATCCCTGACCCAGTCCAGCAGACCTCCCCAATATTCCGAATCGAAAAGAACTACAGGAAAGTTTCTCACCTTTTGCGTCTGGATGAGCGTCAGCGCCTCGAAGAGCTCGTCCATCGTCCCGAACCCACCTGGGAAGATGACGAAACCCTGTGCGTATTTCACAAACATCGTCTTGCGCACGAAGAAGTATCGGAAGTTGATCTCGAGATCGACGAAGGGAT
>JAHEKL010000212.1 GCA_024638345.1 Gammaproteobacteria bacterium
GGACATTAACATCACCGACTACGACGTCGCTGGTGTGCTCACGCCGATGACGGGCGGGTTTTTCCGCAAGGATACCGTCTACCTCACGAGCGACGGTCGGCTGTCGGTCATCTTCGGCACGCCCTTTCGCTCCCACTCGTAGAACTTCGCGCCGGGGTTGAGGTGGTCACGCGCGTCGACTTTCGAGCGGACTCCAGTCGCGTTCAACCGATCCCGCATCTCGTCCGCCTTCTCGACGACGGCCGCCCGCTGCTCCTCGTTTCTGTAGATCGGCACGATCACGACCTGAGTCGGGGCGAGCCTGGGAGGCACCACGATCCCCTGGTCGTCTCCATGCGCCATCACCATCCCGCCGACCATCCGGGTCGAGACACCCCACGACGTGTTCCAGGCGTGCGTCTCCACCCCGTCCTCGCTCTGGAAGGTGAGACCGAACTGCTTCGAGAAGTTCTGTCCTAGATGATGCGAGGTCCCCGCCTGCAGCGCCCGCCGGTCCTGCATCATCGCCTCGCAGGTATACGTTCGGACGGCGCCGGCGAACTTCTCGGCGTCGGACTTGAGACCCGTTACGACCGGAAGCGCGAGCCAATCCTCCATGAAGCTGCGATAGATGCCGAGGATACGGAGGGTCTCTTCCACCGCTTCCTGCTCGTTCGCGTGCGCGGTGTGTCCCTCCTGCCAAAGAAACTCTGTCGTTCGGAGGAAGAGCCGGGGTCGTAGCTCCCAACGCATCACGTTCGCCCACTGATTGATGAGTATGGGAAGATCGCGGTACGATTGGACCCACTTGGCGTACATCGAGTAGATGATGGTCTCCGAAGTCGGCCGTACCACCAGCGGCTCCTCGAGCTCCTTGCCACCGGCGCGAGTGACCACCGCCAACTCGGGCTTGAAACCCTCCACGTGCTCCTTCTCCCGCTCGATGAAGCTCATCGGGATCAGCAGTGGGAAGTAGGCGTTCTCGTGTCCCGTGTCCTTGAACATCCGATCGAGCGCGCCCTGCATGTTTTCCCAGATCGCGTAGCCCCACGGGCGGATCACCATGCTTCCGCGAACAGGTGAGTAGTCGGCGAGCTCGGCTCGCTGGACGACTTCGTTGTACCACGCGCTGAAGTCTTCGCTTCGAGGCGTCAGCTTCTTCTCTTCCGACATGGTCAGGACGCCACCCTCATCCGTTGTCCATCTGCTCACCCGCCTGGGCAGGGTGCTCGCGATGCTTCCAGTAGTCTCGTCCGAAGACCAGAATCCCTGGAATGACGAGCAACGTGAGGGAGATGATCGCCCAGGTGAGGCGGAAGGGTAGAGCGGTCCCGACGCTCAGGATGTAGGCAGCGAGGCCGCCTCCTGCGAGCGCCAGGAGGAACGAGGCGGCGAGAATCAGATACTCCAGGACGTTTAGACGACGGATCGCCCGTTCCATCTCCTCCCGAGTCCCCTCGAATCCGTTCTCAGACGCCACCGACTCGCTCCGATGTGCTGCGATCGATTCCCGCGCCCACCTGCACCCGCGAAGCGTCCAAGAGGTCCTCCAGAGCGACTTGTCGCTCTTCTCCGCTCTTCATGTCCCGGACCACCGCTCTTCCCTGCTCCACCTCGTCCGGCCCGAGCACGATCACGGAAGCCGCGCCGGCCGCCGCCGCCGCTGAGAACTGCTTCTTGACCGACTGATTTCCGAGTCCATAGATGACGCTCCTGCCCAGACCGCGCTGGGCGCTCGCGACCCTCCTCGCCAACCCCTCCTGAGCCTCGCCGATGGAGACGATGAAATAGTCCACCTCAGGAGCGTACACGGGAGACAGAGACCGCTCCTTCAGCAGCTCAGAGAGGACTACATCCCCCATCCCGAACCCTACCGCAGGAAGAGGATCGCCACCGACATGCTCGAGGAGATGGTCGTACCGTCCTCCCCCACAGATGGCCCGGAATTCCCCGGTTCGGTCGAAGATCTCGAACACGATCCCCGTGTAGTACGCGAGTCCCCGGACGATCGTCAGGTCGAATTCCACGAAGGGCGAAAACCCGAGCTCGTCCAGGATCCTCAGATAGTCCCGCATTGTCGCGACGCATGTGACCACCGACTCGTGCTCGGCGAAGGCCTCCTCTACCGAATCCAGGCCGGGCTCCTGGAACAGACCCAGAATCTTCTTCGTAGTGGCCTCGTCCAGCCCTGCTTCGTCCCCGCTTCGGAGCCTCTCGGCGATGCGTTCCGGCGGCTCGCGTTCGATGCGATCGATCACTCCGAAGACCGCCGGCATCTGCTCGCTCGAGACTCCCGTCGCCTGCAATATGCTCGCGAGGAGGGCCCGATGAGAGACGCGTGCACGGACATCCTTCGACCCGAGCCCGAGCTCCCGCAGACCTTCCAGCGCGACCGCAAGGACTTCGGCATCGGACGCCACTCCGCCCTCTCCCACCAGATCCACGTTCCATTGGAAGTGCTCCCGGAGCCGTCCGCGCTGTTGCCGCTCGTAGCGGAACAGCTGAGGAATCGAGAACCACCGAATCGGCTTGGGCATCGACCGACTTCGGATGGCCAGGATCCGGGCCAGAGAGGGCGTCATCTCCGGACGGAGCGCCACACGGCGATCTCCCTTGTCGCTGAACTGGTAGAGCTGATCCACGATCTCGTCTCCGCTCTTCGCGGTGTAGAGATCAAGCTCCTCCAACGGCGGCCCGTCATACTCCACAAAGCCATAGCGCCGGGAGACCCGGCGCCAGGCAGCGAAGACGTGGTTCCGAAGAGCGAGGTCTTCCGGTGGGAAGTCTCGAAACCCCGGAAGCTTCGCGAACTTCCCGGATTTTGACATGGCGCGAATCTACCCGGAATCAAACGGCACGGGCAAGGCTTCCTTGGGGATCCTACCCAGGCCTTTCAGGCACTCTCCGACGGTATAGGTCGATCCAGTCACGACGACTGTCCCGAGGGGTCCAGCGCGCCGTCGAGCCGTTGCGATCGCCGAGTCCATCGAAGGCTCGACGTCCACGTGCCCGAAGCCAGCCAGATCTGCAATCGACCCCGGATCCCAGCGTCGGGCGTCGGGAGCGGAGCTCGGGATGATGAGGACGAGAGCGTCGAGCACCGGCTGCAGGCTATTCACCATTTCTCGATACGGCTTGTCCTTCAGAATGCCTACGAGTCCGACTCGCGGTGACCGAGGGTCGACCCGCGCCAAGGTATCCGCCAGTGCGCGGGCTCCGGCTAGGTTGTGAGCGATGTCCAGGACCCATGTCCGCTCATCCTCACGCTCGACCTGGAAACGCCCGGGGACCCGAGCGCGGCCGGCGCCCTCCCTCACCGCCCGTGCGGACACCGGGAGTCTCGGCGGCAAGGCCTCGAGGGCATGCACCGCAAGGGCCAAATTGCGCATTTGGTGGCGTCCCACGAGTGGGCTTTCCAAGTCGAGGGCGCCCCAACGGCTCGTCTCCAGGGAAACCGTGATGCCGTCCATGGTGACTCGACCCTCGGGGACCGGGGCCCGATAGAGCACCGCCTTCCGGCTCGCGGCCACCTCCGTCAGAACGGCGAGCGTCACAGGGTCCTCCGCCGCGGTGAAGACCGGAACTCCGGGCTTCAGGATGCCGGCCTTCTCGCGCGCGATCTTCTCGATCGTCTCGCCCAGCATGGCCGTATGGTCCAGGTCGACGTTGGTCACGGCCGTGAGGATCGGCTGAACCACGTTGGTCGCATCCAAGCGACCCCCCATTCCGACCTCCACCACCGCCGCGTCCACGGCTGCTCTGGAAAAAGCGAGCAGCCCCAGGGCCGTGGCCGCTTCGAAGAAGGAAGGCGCCTCCCGCACCAGGAGCGGTCGCAGGTCCCGCGACCACTCCTCGAGAAGCTCGTCCGGCAGAGGCGTCCCTCCGACGAGGATCCGTTCCCGAAAGGAGACCAGATGCGGTGAGGTGTAGAGACCGACCCGAAGGCCCGCGGCCGTGAGGACTTCCGCCCAGATACGTGCGACCGATCCCTTGCCGTTCGTCCCTCCGACGTGGAGGACCGGATAGCTGAGGTGGGGATTTCCGAGGGAGGCGAGGATCCTCCGGGTGCGATCCAAGCCCCATTGCACCTCACCCGGAAGCGCGGGGAAGATCCGGGCCGTGAGCGGATCGTCCCCGGGCAGTCCATAGTGGATCGCGGGAGTCGGACGCTGACGCGTCCCCTCGGTCAAACGGCGACCTCCGGTGTCCCCGCGAACATGTGTCTCAATAGGCGAACGGTCGTCTCGCGAAGCTCCCTGCGATCGACGACCCGATCCACGAAACCGTGCTCGAGGAGGAATTCCGAGCGCTGAAAGCCGTCGGGCAGCTCCTGCTTGATGGTCTCCTTGATGACCCTGGGTCCCGAGAGCCCGATCAACGCGCCCGGCTCGGCGAGATTGGCGTCCCCGAGCATCGAAAACGAAGCGGTCACGCCTCCGGTGGTCGGATCGGTGAGAATGCTGATGAACGGCACGCCGGCCTCGTGAAGCTGCGCGAGTCCGGCGGAGACCTTCGCCATCTGCATGAGCGAGTACATCCCCTCCTGCATCCGGGCACCCCCCGTCGCCGACACGATGATGAGGGGTCTCTCCTGCGAAAGCGCACGGGAGATCATCCGTGCGATCTTCTCGCCGACGACCGATCCCATCGACCCGCCGATGAACCCGAAGTCCATCACACCGAGGGCGATGGGAATTCGCTCCAGGGTGGCGGTCCCTGTGATCACCGCCTCCTTCCGTCCGGTCTTCTTCACCGCCGCCTGGAGCCGGGCCGGGTACGGCTTCAGATCGACGAACTCCAGCGGATCGGTGCTGGAGATTCCGGCGTCCGTCTCCTCGAAGCTCCCCTCGTCCGTGAGGAGCTGGATGTAGATCTCGGGACCCACCCGAAAGTGATGCCCGCACTCTGGACAGACGTGCAGATTCTGGGTGAGCTTCTC
>JAHEKL010000213.1 GCA_024638345.1 Gammaproteobacteria bacterium
TGTGCTTCGGGTTCCGCCGGCGTGGTCGAAACTAGTTAGAAGTGCGGGGGACACGCAACGAGCCCAGGGGGTCGAAATCGCCCGGTTCAAGGCGATTTTCTGACACACACGAGGGTCTGCTCGTCTTCGGCCAGAACGTCGAAACCGTGGGCGGACATCAGACCCGCTGTATCTTGTGGAAAAGGAGGCTCTCGTCGCCCCAGTCGAACGAGTCGCCCTTCCCGACTCAGGATTCGCGAGATCTCCGCCAGCTGTCTTTCATCCGCATCGGCGTCGAGCGCCACGCCCCGAATGCTCCCCGTCAGAAAGGGAAGCGGCCACGAGGTCCCGATACGGCTCACTCCGGCTTCTTCGGGAGAGTCCCGCAGACCTTGGTGAACGGCGATCACCTCGATCCCTTCGACCAGGCGGCTCAGAATGGATGCGTGAGCTGCTGTCCGCCCGAGCAGGGCCACCAGACCCGTCCCTTCCTGGATACCCAGAAGAGCCGCCAGCCTGACCGCTTCCTCGGGATCGGGCGTTCGGTCGAGCGCATCGCTCGCCCCTGGGTCGTGCGGTTGCGACCTCAGGTCCGCGAAGCCGTCCTTAACGGGGTACCGAGCGCGACAGTTGGAGCAGGCCAGTGCCCCCTCCAGCACACGTCGCTCATCCAACCGGTCGGCGAGCAAGATCAGACCGAAACCGGGACCGCACCTGGGGCAGGCCAGCCGGTCCGTGAGCAGTATGTGCACGGGGCACGGAGCCTCAGGAGCTCTCGATCCCAAGCTCGGTCGCGCCGGGTAGAGGTCCCGACCCGTACTGGGCCCACTGGGTCGGGGTCTCCCACACTCTCGCGTAGAGCAAGCCCCTGGAGATGGCCGGGGGAAGTCGCGAGCACAGCTGATCGTAGAAGTAGCGTGCCTGGTTCTCGGCGCTGGTCTCCAGGTCCTCGAACTGCGCCAGATCGTTGAGATTTTGGTGGTCCAGGCCCTCAGCCAACTCACGCAAGTGACGCTTCAGCTCGACGAAGTCGAACGCGATTCCGGCCTCGTTCAGGTGGGGCGTCTGTGCGGCGACTTCGACGACGTAGCGGTGTCCATGCAAGCGCTCGCACTTGCCCTCGTAGTTCCTCAGAAAGTGTGCGGCGTCGTAATGCGCCCGAACGCTGACCGTATACATCGGAGTCTTCAGATCGCCTCCACGGCAAGATACGGGATCTGCACTCGGGGACCCTGCTTCGCCACGAACACTACACAGGCCGCCACCGACATCGGCTCGAGCATTTCCTTCCGAGAAGGCAGTTCGGGCCTTCGGTCCAATCCGATGGGATCCCACAGACTCGTGTCGGTAGCCGCGGGCTCCAGCAGGGTAGCCCGCACACCCGTACCCCTCAGCTCCTGAAGCAGCACTTCGTGGAGTCCCCGTACGCCGAACTTGGAAGCGGAGTAGGCGCCGTTGCCGGCGAAGGCCCTGCGCCCCGCCACCGATCCGACCTGGACGATCGTGCCACTACCCCGCTCCTTCAGCTGTGCCAGGAAAGTACGGATTGTGAGGAAGCTCGCTCGCAGGTTGACTTCGAGATTCCGATCGAGCTCTTCCGTGCTCGTCTCCTCGATCGTGTGGATGGAGAAGACACCCGCGGATGCCACGATCAGGTCCGGAGGTCCACCTGCCAACTCGGCGAATACGTCTCGCAATCTGGCCGTCGCCTCCGCGTCGGTCAGGTTGCAGGGCAAGCTCCAGCCGCCCAGTTCCTCAGCGATCGACTGCAGCATTTCACGCCGACGCCCCACGAGCCCCACGCGCATCCCCTCGGCGGCCAGGGCTCTGGCGGTCGCACTTCCGATCCCGCCGGAAGCACCGGTGACGAGCGCTGTCTTTCCCGAGAGAGCGCCTGCCGCGCCCCCGGTCCCGGCTCCCGACTCGCTCATCAGGATCCCAGGGGTCTCCGCTCACTCTGGCAGAGGCGCAGGAACTCGTCTCGGGTGAGCGCATCCTCCAGGAACGCGCCCCTCATTGCCGAGGTGATCGTGAAAGAGTTCTGCTTCTGGACCCCTCGCATCATCATGCACAGGTGGTAGGCTTCGATTACGACGCCGACCCCCTGCGGCTCGACCACCTCCCAGAGGGACTGCGCGATCTCCTCGGTCAGCCGCTCCTGCACCTGGAGCCTTCGTGCGAACAGATCCACGAGCCGCGCCATCTTCGACAGACCCAATATTTGACCGTCCGGAATGTACGCGACGTGGACCTTCCCGAAGAACGGGAGCATGTGGTGCTCACACAGGGAATACATCTCGATGTCTTTGACGATGACCATGTTGTGGTGATGCTCCTCGAACAGAGCGTCCCCGATGGTCGCCTGTGGCGACATCCCGTACCCCTGGGTGAGGAACTGCATGGAGTCCACCACCCGCTCGGGAGTCCTGACAAGGCCTTCCCGATCGGGATCGTCTCCGAGGCGACGTATGATCTCCCGGACCAGCTCGGACAGTGGCAGCGACTCGAGCCCGCCGGTCGTTACGGACTCCGAGGTCATGTCTCGATCCGAGGCTTCTACGGTCTTCCGTCTCGTGATTTCGGTATCCGTTTCCATTTCTATTCCTCCTGCACGCACTCTGGAAGAACCCTCAGCGGCCTTCGTATTCCACCCTGTTGCGAGGTGTCTCCCACAGAACCAGACGCTTCAGCTGAATGTCCGGAGGAAGCGCCGGACGGATTCGCTCCCATATCGCCACGACCAGGTTCTCGGTGGTCGGGTTGGTCCCGTCGAGCCAGTCGACGTCCAGGTTCAGGTTCCTGTGGTCCACATCTTGGATCACGAGGTCCTCCACGACCTGCTTCAACGCTTTCAAGTCGAGAACATACCCCGTTTCCGGGTCGAGCTCGCCCTCGACGGTCACGTCCAACTCATAGTTGTGTCCGTGCCAATTCGGATTGGAGCAGTCGCCGAAGACCTCGCGGTTGCGCTCGTCACTCCAGTCCGGATGGTGCAGCCGATGGGCCGCGGAGAAGTGTACCCTTCGAGTCAGATGGACTCTTGGCATGGCCCCACTGACGAATTGCGAGTTCCGGCGAGACTTCCAGCTTCCGAGCGGGTCGCGTACCCCCGGCGACCTTCTTCGGTCCGGTCTTCCCTCGGTTAGCGCGGGAAGGGGCAGAAGCGGAGGGGCAGAAAAAGAAAGGCCGGCATCTTTCGGATGCCGGCCCTACGGCGTCGTACCGGAGGGGTGATATTGAAGCCCGGGTTCAATTCAGCGCGACTTCCCTTCGAACTCCGAAGTCCCCGCGGAGGGGCATTTCGTCCGTCTCAGGAGCCAGTCCCGGCCTTTCACGTGTTGGCTCAATTGTCGAGCCCCCCGATACCACCGGACCGTCATACTAGCCTCACAAGTCGCCCACGTAAAGGATACAGACCATCCCTACGATTGGGACTGCCTTCAGCCCGCCAGGCGGAACGCCCTCAGCCGGGCCAGATTTCTTCGGTCTGCGGCCACGGGATCATCGCCCTTGGGGGTTTCCAGGACCTTTGGCACCGACTCGAAACGGGAGTCGAGCATGATCCTCTTGAACGGCTCGTCACCGAGCGCGCCCTCACCGATATCCTGATGACGGTCCCTGTGTGATCCGAAGGGGTGCTGTGAATCGTTCAGGTGGAACAGACCCAGACATTCGAGTCCGAGCACGTCGTCGAATCGCTGCCACACGCCCTCGTAGTCTCCGACCAGATCATACCCGGCCGAATAGGCATGGCAGGTATCGAAACAGATCCCTACCCTATGGCGCACCTCGGATGGGATCCTGTCCATGATCGCCGCCAGCGACTCGAAGGTGCCCCCTACCGAGTTGCCGGCCCCCGCGGTGATCTCCAGCAGGACTCGGGTCGAGCCCTCCAGGTCGGTCAGGGCGCGAGCTACGGCTTCGGCGTTTCGCTCCAACCCACTTGGATGGTCTCCGTCGGTCGCGTTGCCCGGGTGGGTCACGATCGCCTCCAATCCGAGGGTCTGCGAACGCTGCAACTCGCGCTTGAACGAGTGCAGACTCCTTCCCCAGAGGCCTCGGGTAGGGCTCGCCAGGTTGATCAGGTAGGAGTCGTGGGAGACGACCGTGCGAATCCCGTGCTCGAGTCGCGCTTCTCGGAACGCGTGCGCCGTGTCTATCGAAACCTCTGGCTCCGCCCAGCGGTTCGGCTGCTTGGTGAAGATCTGACAGACCACGGCGCCGATCTCCCGGGAGCGCTCCGGTGCGTTCTCCGGTCCGCCCGCGGTCGAGACGTGGGCTCCCAGCTCGTCGGGAACGACACTCGGGTTGCCGGATCCAGGGGTCATCCCTTGCTGCTGTCCCCCTCGGGCAGGCCGGGTTCGGTCATTTCCCGCACATCCAGCGCCTCATCCACCTCCCCCTCGGGTAAGAGGCCCAGCTCCAGTACGACTTCACGAACGGACCGACCTTCTCGGGCGGCCTTCTTCGCGACCTCGGTAGCCCGGTCGTAGCCGATATGCAGGTTCAGAGCCGTGGCAATCGACGGATTCCGCTCGAGCAGCTCACGAGCCCTGGCCTCGTTCGACTCGATACCCCGTACGCAGCGATCGGCGAATGCCCGCGACGCATTGGCGAGCAGCGTCGCGGACTCGATGAACGAATGAGCCATCACCGGCATCATCACGTTCAGCTCGAAATTGCCTCTACTTCCCGCAATGGTCAGGGTGGTGTGGTTCCCCGCGACCCGAGAGGCGACCATCATCAACGCCTCCGAGAGGACGGGATTCACCTTCCCGGGCATGATGGAGCTCCCTGGCTGGACAGCCGGCAACTTGATCTCGGCGATGCCCGACGTGGGCCCGGACGCCAACCAGCGAATGTCGTCCGCGATCTTGATCAGGCTGACCGCTACGGTGTTCAGAGCTCCGTGGGCACTCA
>JAHEKL010000214.1 GCA_024638345.1 Gammaproteobacteria bacterium
GCGCGTGCTGCGGTGAGGCGGTTCTCACGGATGTATCGAATCGCCCCGTCGACAAGGTCCGTGTCCTCCAGCATCAGGAGCTGTGGCTCGAAGATCCGGGCCTCCATGAGCCCCAGGCGAGCCTCCGTCCCGTCGCGGACCTCGTGCAGCCGGGCCTTCGCTAGATCCAGCGCTTCCCGGAACCGCTCGACCTCCGCTTCCACCTCCGGCTCGGGGACCGTCCTGTGAGGCACGGGCGGCACCCCCCACAAGACCAGACGCACGGGACCGAAGGCGATTCCCTCCGAGATGGGCAGACCGTCGAAGAAGCGGCCCATGTCAGCTCTCGTCGAATCCGCGCGCGACCAGGTCGGCGAGCGCGTCGGCAGCATCTTTCGCGTCGGCGCCATTCGTATCGATCACCAACTCGGTGCCTTGTTCCGCCGCCAGCATGAGCACCCCCATGATGCTCTTGCCATTCACCTCCAGCTCTCCCTTCGTCAGGCGAACATCCGCCTCGTACCGACCGGCGAGCTTCACCAGCTCCGCCGCCGGCCGGGCATGTAGACCCAGCCGATTCTGGATTGTGACTCTTCGTTGCTCGCGTGTAGCATCGGTCATCGCCGCGTGCAGCGTCCGCGAAGTTGGTTGTGTGTGCTGCCGGTTCGGTGAGGGCCTCGCCCGTGCAGTCAGGGTCCCAAGAGCAGGCCCAGGACCACCGGCGCCACCAAGAACGCCGGGGCCCATCGTCTGAGGGCTTCCCCCCTCGCGACACCGATCAGGAGCAAGACAAGACCAGCCGGTATCCACAGCACCGCCGACTCCGAGCGCGACAATGTGGTCACCAGAAGCAGCCCCAGCAGACTACCGAAGACAAGGACCCCGGCTGCTTCCACTCGTTCCGACCGTTCGGCCAAGCGAACGCGCGACAGGGCACCCCCCACGTCCAGGCCTGCGCGAAACCCCGCGCCTACGCCCCAGATCCGCAGAGTCAGATGCAGCAGGTTGTACGCTCCGAGGAAGAGGACGACCACGACGATCGGGCCTGCCCCCGTCGCCGCCAGGAGGACCGCCGCGACGGCGCAGAAGGGCCGCCACGCGCCCCACACGAGCTTGTCCCCAAGGCTCCCGAGAGGGCTGCGGAGCGCATCCTTGAAGCGCCGAGCCATATCGGGGTCCACGCCGTCACTCGCAATCCGAGCCAGCGCGCCCAGAGCCACCGGCGATAGATACGGATGGGCGTTGAAGGGCTCGTCGACCACCGGTCCCGCGGTGGCTTCTGGCTCTGTGGAATGGAGTCGTCGCGTCACCGGAAGAAGCGCCCATGCCACGCCGGTCCCGATCAGCGTACGGTAGTTCCAGGACGCCTGCACCAGGAACGAGCGCAGAAGTAAGGACAGACGAAGCCCGCGCGGACTCATCCGCCGAGCCCCAGGGCGACGCCGAGCGCACAACCCACTCCCAGCAGAACAGCCCGCTTGCCGGCAACATCCCAAGCCCTCAGCAGGCGTCCGCCCGACAGAAACGCGGGGATCAGGAGGAGCGGGACCGTGGACTCGAGGCCGAGTGGCCACCGCCCATCCACCAGGGGGGCGAGCCAAGCGGCCAGCACGAGACCCGTCGCCGTCAGGAACGCTCCCCGGAACGCGTCCGTCACGAGACAAGACCAATGTCTCAGAGCGAGCTGGCCCGCCCTCTTCCATCCGCCTTCGGGCGGCGTCACGAGCACGCCGTTGAGTCTCCTTTGGAGAGTGACGCTCATCCCCCCGAGCACACCCCACAACACGCCCAGGGCCGAGCCGACCGCCAGCCCCCCCGCTCCCCCGATCCAGACGGCGGTCACGGCCGCGACCACAGACGCGGGCCCCGTCTCCGGAAGCCGGGCGCCCCCCGCCGGGAGATCTCCGACGTAGAGGGTTTCCAGGATCACACCGACGAGGAGACCTGTGTTCGCGTCACCCATCAGCCATCCGGCGAGCGTCGCCGACACGATGGGCCGCGAGATCATGAATTGCCCAGCGGCGGTGCCGTCCAAAGCCGCCCATCCTCCGAACAGGACCAGGGTCAGGAGGATGGACGGCTCAGCCATTGACCAGGTCTTGCGCAGGAGTCACGGGAGCCCCGGGCAGATCCTGGGCGGACACCTCCACCCCCTGTTCGACCAGAAGACCCACCCGGCGACGATCTTCGTCGTCGAGATACAGATAGCTCAAGACGCGGGTCCTCCCCGGCCTGTGATGGAGCCCACCGAGGTTGATCGATGTCCCTCGGAGCCCACCGCCCTCGGCCAGACGTAGCATGTGATCCAGGTCCCGCGTGAGAACGACGATTCGGTCCCTGCCGTCCCGCCACTCGGCAAGGCGCATCCGCGCGGCGTCGACCGTCAGGAAGTCGGCCTCGACACCAGCGGGTGTGCCCAGACGGTACAAGTCCCGCTCGAAGTCGCTTCCGGGAAGCGTGTCGTCGACGACGCAGTAGCGTTCCGGTTTGAGCTGATTCCCCCAACCCACGGTGACCTGACCGTGGATCAGGCGTTCATCCACGCGGAGAAGAAGGATGGCCACGTTCGACGGTCTCGGGCTCGAGAGATTGAATGGACCGCCGTCCGCTGTCCACTAGGCGCTCTACGATCGCATCGAGAGACAGGTGTCGGTGGAAGACGAAATCCAGGAGCATCGCCAGGTTCGTACCGAACACGACGCGTGTCCCGGACGGGTCGCGACACACCAGTCGTGCCACCAAAGCGCAGCTACCGGTCTGAAGATCGGTGAAGATGACGGTGGGGTGACCTCCGGAGATCTCCCTGAGTACTCGGGCGAGGTCGTCGGGTCCGCGGTCGTCGTTGCTGACGGCGGTCAGGGCCTCACCGGGCGCGCCTGCGATCTTTCGTACCGCGTCGACCATGCCGAAGCACATCGAGCCGTGGGTCAGCACGATCCCGCGTGCCTCGGGGGCGTCCGCAGTCTCGCTGCCGCTACTCATAGTCCTCCTCCAGATACTCCATGATGGGAGCCATTCGGCGCTGAAGCTCTCGATCGAAACGCTCCGCGGAGTCAATACCGGAGTACTTGAGAAGATGGTTCATAGCCGTCACCTCCGATATCACCGTGATGTTCTTCCCCGGATTGAGCGGGATGGTCACCTTGGGGAGCTCCACCCCCAGTACGTCCACGTGATCGACATCGAGCCCAGTCCGGTCGTAGCTCGCCGTATCGTCCCACTCGACGAGCTGGACAACGACCTCGATGCGCTTCTGCTGCCGGATGGCCCGAATCCCGAACAATGCCTTCACATCGATGATCCCGACTCCCCGAATCTCCATGTGGTGTTGCTGCAGCTCGTGCCCCTTGCCGATGAGGACGTCGTGACCGCGTCGCGAGACAAGCACCAGGTCGTCTGCCACCAAGCGGTGTCCGCGTTCGACCAGATCCAACACGCACTCGCTTTTACCGATACCGCTGCTTCCGAGGAAGAGCAGGCCGACGCCGTAGACGTCCGCCAGGCTCCCGTGGATGGAGGTGGACGGGGCGAGGGCATACTCGAGATAGCTCTTGAGCCTTCGGAAGAAGGTCTTCGTCGTGAGGACGGTACGGAATAGGGGAACCCCCTGGCTGCCGGCGGCGGCGACCAGCTCATCAGGGATCTCTTGTCCCTTGGTGACGAACGCGGCCGGGACATCGTGCGAAAAAAGCGCTTCCAGGCGTTCCCTTCGCACGGACTCGGAGAGCGTCGCCAGGTACATCATCTCCGTCTGTCCGAACACCTGCATACGCCCAGACGGGAATCGATCCACGAAGCCCGCGAGTGCGAGCCCGGGGCTTGCGACATCCGGATCGGAACAGGACCGATCCAGAAAGACGTCCGGAGTCAGGAGCTCGAGGGAGAGTGAGGTCCCACGTGAGTCGACGAGCTCCTGAACGCTGAGGCTTTCGGCCACCGCTTCGAATCTTCCTCCGTTCTAGCCGTGCACACGCGGCCCCGAAGCTATGCCGAGGGAGGCGACTAGGCCACTGCTTCGCGCAGGGCGGTCGCGAGCCGCTCGGAGGCTCGGTCCCACGA
Source organism: Gammaproteobacteria bacterium (assembly GCA_024638345.1). Taxonomy (GTDB): domain Bacteria; phylum Gemmatimonadota; class Gemmatimonadetes; order Longimicrobiales; family Gaopeijiaceae; genus JAAXGI01. The sequence goes on from JAHEKL010000214.1 coordinate 4,039, forward strand.
CAACGACAGGGCGAACTCCCGACCGGCCTCGCCCATCCTCCTTCTCAGATTGGGATCGGAAAGGAGCTGGCGAAGCTTCGCGGCCAACGCGTCCACGGCTCCGTGGGGCACGAGGAACCCGGTTTGCCCGTCGATCACGGAGTCGCGAAGACCGGGGGAATCACTCGCGAGGACCGGGGTCGCACAGGCGGAAGCTTCCAGGTTCGTTATGCCCCAGCCCTCTTTGGACGAAGTCAACACATGTACCCAGGCCCGTCGCAGAAGCTCCAGCTTCTCGTCCTCCGAAACCCGGCCCAGGAAGGCCACGGCCTCGTCACCTAACCCCCGACGGGCCGCGTGCTTCTCCAGTCTGCCCCGGTAGTCCCCGCTTCCTGCGACGAGCAGCTTCACAGGCTCCTGGTCTTCCCTGAGCCGTGCGACCGCGTCGATGATCAGATCGATCCTCTTGTACCGCTTGATCCGCCCCAGATAGAGGATCGTGGGATGCTCGAATCGCTCCGTGGCCTCGGACGGCCGATACCGCATGGTATCGACACCGTTCTCCACAACCCGAATGCGGTCCTCGGCCATGCCCCGGGTCACCAGGTCGGATCGAGTGCTCTCGGAGACGGCAACGACGGGCACGGTCTTGTACGCCCAGGGAATCGGCCTTTCGAGCATCCAGGTCACGGCGGCGATCGGGAGGCCGGCACTCTGGAATGCGGTGGGTCCGAACAGATGGTGCACGATCAGGAGAGATGGAACCGAGGACCAGAGCGGGGTGAAGAGCGGGACCTTGTTCAGATCTTCGACCAGC
>JAHEKL010000215.1 GCA_024638345.1 Gammaproteobacteria bacterium
GATTGCGGGGTGGCCCAGCTTCGAGCCGGAACGTCGGGTGCGATGATCACGGCCTCCCAAGTGCGAAGGGCCGGCTCGACGATCGACTGAAGGAACCAGCTGCCGTAGTAGACCGATCGGCCGCCGGGATGCAGCGCGATGATCAGCGGACGCCGATTCTCGGGGGACCCGTCGTATCCCGCGGGAACCGTGATCGCGTAACGCATCTGGTCGCCCCCCCCCAAATCGAAGACCGTCTGGGTCAGGGTGGGGGGAGCGACTTCCTGGCCGGACACCGGCGTTCCGGTCGCGGTCCAGAGGAAGAGAGCCAGAGCGCGGACGATCGGAGTGGCGGAGTTCTTCGGCATGGTGATCTCCACGTCAGTGGATCGTTCAAAGCTGCAACAAGCGGTTCACTTTGATGACGAGCGCCCGGCTGGAGAGGTCGGACCACCGGTCCAGGACGTCGGTGTCTCGATCCTCCGTATAGACGATGAAGAGCTCGCTTCCCGGCGCCCACTCCCATCTCAGGCGGACGTTGGTGCTGAAGGTCTCACTGCCCGTGTTGTATTGGACGAGCGCGCTCAGGAACGAGCGCGGACTCAGGCTGTACGTCACCCGCGTCCTGGCCACGTGCTGATCGAACTCGCCGTCGGACACCTGGAGGTCGGGCAGGTCGATCCAGTTGAACTCGACGCTGGGCTCGATCGAAAGCTGGGGTAGGACCTCGACGCGACCCCGGCTCAGACCCAGCGACGTGACGTCACCGGAGTAGAAGCTTCCCCTCGTCAGCGAGACGTTGCCCGAGATGCGCCGCTGGGGGCCGAAGAAGTAGGTCAGCTCCACGTCCCTGAAGTCGTAGGCTCCGATCGGGATGGTCGCCCCGGAGATCTCGGTGTCCCGGGTCAATCGCTCGTAGCTGTCCGTGGCGACCGCGGTAAACCAATCTCCGTTCTCGAACTCGATCTCGAAGCGTCCAGCCCGGTTTCGGGTCGCCAGGAAGCCCAGGCCGTCGTTCTCGATGTAGGTCAGCACACCGGCAAAGGTGAGTCGCCGGATCGACGAAATGGACGTGAGTCGAGGGCTTACACGTCCAAAGACGTTGGTCTCTCGGAAGTCCCTCCGACGGAGAAATCCGATCTCCGGGTTGAAGTTCTCTCCCACGACCACGTGATCCAGGGATCCGCTCCACATGTCTCCCCGGTATCCGGCTCGGGCGCGGTAGCTGGCGTCCCTTTCGTCCAGGCCGTCGGTCCGCGTTCTGGCGTAGTACCCGAAGATCTGGAGGTTCTCCATGAACGCGAAGCTTGCATCGGCACCGTAGGTCCGGTTGGATCCGGTCTCGGCCAGCACGGAACTCGATCGATTGCCGAACAGGACGCCGATGTTGCTGCGAGCGAGGATCTCTCGACGGAGCCTGAGCACGGTGAACGTGGTCCCCTCGGCGTCGACCGTGGGCTCTCCATCGGTGCGGATCCCGACCGCTCCGATGTCGAACGAACCGATCTTGCCGGTCAGCCGGCCACCCCCGAGAATGGGGACCGGCTCCCCGTCCTGGAGCCCGATGCGGCGGCTGTAGAACAGCGATGGCGCGTTCACGCTCCTTCCCCCGCGACCCCGCCCGGAGCTGCTGACGCTGGAGCTTCCTGGCGGGCCTCCTCCGCCGGTGCTGCCCACGCCCCGACCCCCGTTTCCGAACTCGAAGATGCCCCGACCCTCGAGAAAGAACTCACGCTTCTCGGGAAAGAACAGGTTGAAGCGAGTGAGATTCACCTGCTGTTCGTCCACTTCCACCTGAGCGAAGTCCGTGTTGAACGTGAAGTCGGCCGTCAGGTTCTCGGTGATCCCGTACTTGACGTCCAAGCCGGCGTCGGCATAGCCGTCGTTCGAAATGCTCGGCTCGACGGTACGGTCCGTCTCCACGCCGGAGATCGCGTACGGCTTCACTTCGAGGTTTCGGCTGGGAGGCGGTGGCTCGATCCCCACCAGGGTTCCGTATCTGGAGACACGCATTGCCCCACGGGTTCCGTTTCCCACCACGGAGAAGGGAAGGAACGTGAGGTGATTCCACTCGTTCTTGCGGACGATGGAGCGTCGCATCTGGATTCCCCAGACCTGGTCCGATCCGGGACGGTACCGGAGCGAGCGGAACGGGAGCGCCATCTCGACGGTCCATCCGCCGTCGAAGCGACCCGTCCTGATCTGCGCAATCGGATTCCAATCGAAGTTCGCGTCTTCCTCGTTCGTGATCTGCAGGTCGGAGAACCCACCCAGCGGGTTCACGAAGAAGCCCACCCCGTTTCGGCGGTCGTAATAGGTGTCGAGGAAGACGCCGAACTGATCGTTCAGTTCGAGGGTCGGAGAATCACGACGCATCTCGTTCGCGACCCAATCGCTTTCGGGAGCGGAGTCCCAAACGCGGGCCGACACGTAGACGTTCGTGTCGTCGAAGGCGACCCAGGCCTCGGTCCGCTCCGTGGGATCCGCCCCTTCCTCGGGAAGCCCCTGGACGAAGTCGGATATGGGGGGAGTGTCCTCGTATAGCGGCTCACTCAGCGTGCCGTCGATCTGCAAGGGTTCGAGGACGCGTACCGCTCGGATCGTCGCACGACCCTGATCGTCCCGATTCACCACCTGCGGCGCGGTGGGAGCCGGCGGTCCCTCGATGGAGACGCCGTTCGCCTCCGTGGAGCCGGGCGTCTGAGCCACCGACTCCCCGGAAGCGATGGGCAGCACGCACAATGCGGCGACGAGCCCGAAGTGGGTCGGGCTCGGGAGGAGCATGTAGGTCGGCTTCACGGCAGGGCGAACGCGATCAACTCGGCCTCTGCGCCGCTGCCCCCGACCGCGACCAGGATGTACTGCTTCCCTTCATGCATGTAGGTCATTGGCGTCCCGGTCTGGGCGGCCGGCAGGTAGACCGCACCCTGCTCCTCTCCGGTGAGCTTGTCGTAGGCACGAAGCATGGCGCCCCGCTCACCCGACGGAGTCGTGAAGGTTCCACCTTCGCCGCTCACGACGAGAGTGCCGGTCGTCAACGTACCGATCCCACCGGAACTCCCACCGGCGCCCGCCAACCGACCCGTGCGGGGGATATCGAGACCCTGGAGCGCCGGGTGGTTTCGGACATCGTCGGGCGTCTCACCATGCGCGACCTGCCACACGATCTCTCCCTCGTTGAGGTCGATCGCAGTGATCCGGCCCCACGGGGGCTTCATCAAGGGCAGGCCCTGAACCGTGAGCGATCCGGTGGATCCGCGGATGTAGTCCATGTCCGAAGCTCCGGGATCGGGTGTCAGCCCGACCGCGCGGGAGAGCGTCTGTGAGTAGACGTACATGATTCCCGTCTCGGGGTCGTACGATCCGCCCGGCCAGTTGGCCCCGTTCGGCACGAAGAGGGTGCCCAGGAGCCCGTCCTCCTCCTGCACCACCGGCGGGGTGAATATGGGTCCCGTCTTGAATTGGGAGACGAACTCCAACGCCGCCTCTTTCAGCTCGGGTGTGAAGTCGATGATCTCTTCCAACTCGAATCCCTGCCGCTCGAAGGGGGGCGGCTTGGTCGGGAATGGCTGCGTGGGCGAGTACCACTCTCCCGGCACGTCGCCCGCGGGTACGGGGCGCTCCTCGATCGGCCAAATCGGCTCACCGGTCGCCCGATCGAAGACGTAGACCCAGCCCTGCTTCGTGGGCTGCGCCACGATCTGCCGTTCCTGTCCGTCCACGACTACGTCCGCCAGGATCGGGGGCGCGGGGACGTCGTAGTCCCAGATCCCATGGTGAACGAGCTGGAAGTGCCAGAGACGCCTGCCGGTCTCGAGGTCCAGAGCGACGAGGCTCTCGCTGAACAGGTTGTTGCCGGGACGATGTCCACCGTAGTAGTCACCGGTCGGGATCTCGATCGGCAGATACGCGATACCCAACTCCTCGTCCACGGTGAAGGTGGTCCAGACACCGGTATTTCCCGTGTAGGAGGCCGATTCGTCCAGCCAAGTGTCGTGACCGAACTCACCGACCTGCGGAATGGTGTGGAAGATCCATCTGCGTTGGCCCGTGCGTGCATCGAACCCACGGATGTATCCTTTGATGTTCTCACGGCTGGGAGGGCTAGAGCCGGAGCGGTGAGACGCGCCGATGAGAACGACGTCGCGGCCCACGATGGGGGCGCTGTTCCATCCGATCTCTCCGGAGAGAGGATCGATCTCCTGGTCGTTCGCCTGCTTCAGATCGACGATTCCGTCGTTTCCGAAGCTCGATACCGGTCTTCCGGTGCGTGCGTCCAGCGCCACCAACTGATATCCGATCGTCACGAAGAAGATGCGTTCGTCTCCCTGGCCATCCGTCCAGTAGGCGACTCCCCTCGCCGACGTGCGTCGGATCGCGTTCATGCCGCGCTCGCCTTCGTCGATGCGGTACATCCAGAGCACCTCGCCCGTCTCTGCGTCCAGCGCGACCACGTTTCGCCGGCTTCCGGCGGTGGTGTAGATCACCCCGTCGATCATGAGGGGGGTCGCCTGGTAGTTGGAGTCGGGGAAGGGGCCGAGACTCGCGGGCCTGAAGCGCCATGCCACTTCGATATCCCCGAAGTTGTCCCCGTCGATCTGAGAGAGCGGGGAGTACCGGGTGCTTCCCAGATCACCGTTGTACGTCCGCCATTCGCCGCCGGTAGCTCCGGATTGGGCAGCCAGAGGGGAGGAGGTGGACGCGAGGGCGAGCAACAGAGCGAGTGAGGCGATGCTCGCGGGCCAGCGATCGGGACGGCACATGGCGGATCTCCCTTTGGTGATGGTTCAGACCTCCAGAATGGCCCGTATGCGTGCTTTGAGCGCTCCGGACGTCTCGGGACTGA
>JAHEKL010000216.1 GCA_024638345.1 Gammaproteobacteria bacterium
TCACCCGGAGTACGAGCTCGATGCTTCCGGGAGTGTCGTCGATCGGGATGAGCTCCTGCTCCACCTGGACGAAGGGAATGCCCTGCTCGGCGAGTTGATCGCGGATGAACTGCCGGGCCTCGACGAAGAGCTGCGGCGTGTACGGAACGCCCTGGTTGAGCCCGATATGATCCCACACGTCCGCCGGGTCCATCCGCCGGAGTCCCTCGATCGAGCGCGCACGGACGAGAGGGTACTCCTCCACCTCGAAGGTCAGCGTGACGAATCCGGTCGCGGATTCTGACGCGGTGACCCTGAGATCGTTGAAGCGGCCCGTCTGCCAGAGCCGCTTCTCCGCAGCCTGCACCTCTCGGTAGGTGATCGTGTCGCCGGGAAAGATGCCGATCGTGCCACGCAGGGGCGCGGTCTGGAAGACGCGGTTCCCCACGATGGCGATCGAATCGATCGATACACGTCCGAGGGCCTGGGCCCGAGCGTCCTGCGCGAGCGAGAGGATCGCCCACGCGGCCGCTGCGAGGCCCAGAAGCGTGCGCTTCGTCGATGGATACACGGAGGAGGCGTGCTTGGAAGCCATTCGCCTAGGTCTTGGTGGCCGAGGCCTCCCGGAGAGTCAGTTTTTCACCCTCCGGATCCACGTCGACCGCGATCTCGACGCCGCTCCCGAACTCCGCGAGAAGAATCTTCTCCGACAACGGGTCCTCCAGGTACTTCTGGATGGCCCTACGCAGGGGACGGGCTCCGAACTTCTGATCGTATCCCTTGTCCACCAGGAATTTGACCGCGCCCTCGGTGACCCTGAGGCTGAGCTCCTCATCCGCCAGACGCTCGTGCACCTCGCGCAGCAGGATGTGCACGATCTCCCCGATCTGCTCTCGATCCAGGGGATGGAACACGATGATGTCGTCGATGCGGTTCAGGAACTCCGGATTGAATGCGCGTTCGATCTCCTCGCGTACCTTGTCTTTCATCACCTCGTAGCTGGATTGGGGATCGGCCGTGTGGAATCCCAGGCCTCCGCCCTTCGTGATGTCCCGCGCGCCCAGGTTCGACGTCATGATCAGGACGGTGTTCTTGAAGTCGATGACCCGCCCGTAGTTGTCCGTCAGGTGTCCCTCATCCAGCACCTGCAGCAGGATGTTGAACACGTCGGGGTGGGCCTTCTCGATCTCGTCCAGGAGCACCACCGAATAGGGTCGTCTCCGAACGGCCTTCGTGAGGGCGCCCGAGTCCTCGTAGCCGACATAGCCGGGAGGTGCACCGATGAGTCGGGACACGGAGAACTTCTCCATGTACTCGCTCATGTCGACCCGTATGAGGGCCTCGCGGTCAGCGAAGAGGAACTCGGCGAGGGCCCGAGCCAACTCTGTCTTCCCCACTCCGGTGGGACCGGAGAAGATGAACGATCCGATGGGCCGCCGAGGGTCCTTCAGACCGGCGCGGCTCCTCCGGATGGCCCTCGAGATCACGGTGATGGCGTCGTGCTGACCCACCACGCGCGTGTGCAGCTCGTCCTCCATGTGCACTAGCCGGTCGCTCTCCGCCTGGCGGAGTCGAGTCACCGGGATACCCGTCCACCTCGAGACGATGAAAGCGACCTCGTCCGGCGAGATCTCGGGGCGGTTCTCCTTCCGCTCCTCCTCCCACTCGTCCTGACGTAGGCGGATGCGGTGCTGGACCTCGCGCTCCTGGTCCCTCAGCTCGGCCGCGCGCTCGAAGTCCTGGTCGCGGATCGACGCTTCCTTCTTCTCGGCGATCCCGGCCAGCTCGTCCTTCAGCTCCTCCATGTCCGGAGGCGGTACCTGAGACGCGATCCGTGCTCTCGCGCCCGCTTCGTCGATTACGTCGATGGCCTTGTCGGGGAGGAACCGATCCGTGATGTAGCGATCCGAGAGCCGGGACGCCGCGTCGAGCGTCTCGTCGGGGATCGTCACCTTGTGATGGTCCTCGTAATGCGTCCGCAGACCCTTCAGGATTTCCACGGTCTCGTCCACTGCGGGCGGATCCACGATCACCGGCTGGAAGCGCCTCTCGAGGGCGCCATCCTTCTCGATGTACTTCCGGTACTCGTTGAGGGTAGACGCGCCGATGCACTGGAGCTCTCCTCGTGCGAGGGCGGGCTTCAACATGTTCGAAGCGTCGATGGCTCCCTCCGCGGCTCCCGCTCCCACGAGCGTGTGGAGCTCATCGATGAACAGGACCACGTTCTTGTTTTGCGAGATCTCGTTCATCACGGCCTTGAGCCGCTCCTCGAACTGCCCGCGGTATTTCGTGCCTGCGATCACCGCAGCCATGTCGAGCGCGAGGACCCGGTGGCCCTTCAGGGCCTCGGTCACCTCACCCCGCGAGATGAGCTGCGCCAGCCCCTCGACGATTGCCGTCTTTCCCACTCCGGGCTCTCCGATGAGCACGGGGTTGTTCTTCTTCCTCCGGCACAGGATCTCGATCACCCGCTCGATCTCGTCGGTCCGTCCGATCGTCGGGTCGAGGCTGCCCTGTCTGGCCAGCTCGGTCAGGTCACGGCAGAAGTGGTCGAGTGCCGGAGTCTTGGATTTCTTGTCTCCCTTGCCGGAGCCGCCGCCCGAGGGTGTGGACGAGCCACCGCCTCCGATTCCGGCCGGCTCCGAGGGGCCGCCCCCGCCACCACCCATCTCGGATCCCAGCACCTTGAGCGTCTCGGCTCGCGCTTCCTCGAGGGAGACACCGAGTGAGTTGAGAACCTGCGCGGCGATGCCCTTTTCCTCGCGAAGCAGACCGAGCAGAAGATGCTCGGTCCCCACGTAGGAGTGGTTGAGCTCGCGGGCCTCGGCCATGGCGAACTCGAGCACCTTCTTGGCGCGGGAAGTATAGGGAAGCTCGCCCAGGGCAATCGTCGCCTTTCCCTGCTTCACCGATTCCTCGATCCGCTCATGCACCTGATCGAGATCGGCGCTCAGGTTCGTGAGGACGGCCGCGGCGACTCCCTCACCCTCTCGGATGAGACCCAGCAGGATGTGCTCGGTCCCGACGTAGTCGTGCTGCAGCCGGATGGCCTCGTCCCGGGCCATGGCCAACACCTTCCGAACGCGATCGGTGAAGTTGTAATTCATCTCAACCCTTGGCGACGAGGGAATCGGGGGTCAACGGGAAGCCTCCGGAGCTCCGTTCCCTTCGTTGGCGTCCTCATCCGGTGTAACGACTCCTTCGGTGGACAGGATCCGCCGCACGAGGGCCGCCCGATGTGCATCACTCTCGGCGGGGGAAAGGTCACGGCCGGCTGCCTCTTCCAGATGTGCCGGCTGTGAGAAGATCATGATCTTGTTCAGCGAATATACACGGAGTCCTGGGAGTAGTTTCAGACTCGCTCCCAGCCTCACCCCGCTCAGGAGATTCATCAGCTCCTCGAACGAAAGGGACCGTGCATATCGCAGCAACCCATAGGCCCGCCAGATCTTGTCCTCGGTCACCGAGGCAGCGTCGCGCAGAAGGACCTGTCGCGCATGGGTCTCATACTGGATCACCTGACGGACGATCCGGTCCAGATGATCGACCAGATCCTCCTCGCTCTTCCCCAGCGTAGTCTGATTCGAGAGCTGGAAGAAGTTCCCAACGACCTCCGAGCCCTCCCCGTAGAGCCCTCGGAATGTGAGACCGACTTGCGAGAGGCCTTGCAGTACCTTGCCGATCTCCTTGGTGAGGACGAGCGCTGGGAGATGCATGAGTACGGAAGCTCTCAGACCCGTGCCCACGTTCGTTGGACAGCTGGTCAGGAAACCGAACTCGTGATGGTACGCGTACGGAAGCTCCTTACCCAGATCTTCGTCCAGGCTGTCGAGCATATTCCAGGCCTCGCGGAGACGAAGCCCCGACACGAGCGCCTGGAGTCGGAGATGGTCCTCCTCGTTCACCATGATCGACACCGGCCGATCCGGGGCGAGGACGACAGCGGTTCCCGGGTCGGGGAGCGAGCCGTTCTCTCCCATCAGGTCACGGGAAGCAAGCCGACGCTCCAGTAGGATGCGGCGTGGTCGGACGTCCAACTCACGAAGCTCCTGGATCTCCGCGTTTCCAAGGAGATCGACACGACTGCTGACGCTTCTCACCTGGTCGAGAACGGCGGTGCGGTCGTTGAGACGGGCCCTGGGACCGAATGCGTGCCCCTGGAGATTACGCGCGAGACGGACACGCGTGGAAAGCACGATGTCCGAGAACTCACCGCTCGCGTCGAGCCAGGCGAGCCCGAAGTCCCGTATCGAGTGGATCTCACCCATGACCGGCTCCTCCGCGGCTCGTATCGGACACGGCGGTGTCACTCACGCTACAGGCTCGGCGGCCCGGATCTCGTCGCCGAGCTCGGCCGCTCGCTCGAAGTCCTCGAGCTCGACGGCACGCTGGAGCTTCCGGCGAAGCGCGTCGAGGCGCTTCTCCCGCTCCGAGACCGACGGGTCGGGTGAGAGATACACCTTACCCAGGTGTTGCGAGCCGCCGTGGATCCGTCGCAGAAGACCTCGTAACTGTACTTCGAAGGACGACCAGCAGTGTGGGCAGCCGAGTCGCCCCAGCTCCTTGAATTCGGAGAACTCGAGACCACAAAAGGAGCAGCTCCCGACGGGCGGATGCTCCGCCGGGGTCTTCTCCTCCGGACCCATCTTGGCCAGGAAGTCGGTGAGCGGGAAGTTCTCGGGAACCGTGGAGGTCTCGAGCCCCTTCTCGGCCGCACATCGCTCACAGAGGTGGAGCGTCTTCATCTCGTCGTCCACGATCTGTGTTAGATGGATCACTGCGTTCTCCGAACCACAGTTCTGACACTTCATCGGCCTACCTCAACCGTA
>JAHEKL010000217.1 GCA_024638345.1 Gammaproteobacteria bacterium
TGGATCGTTCCCTTGACCTTGCGAGCGCTTCCGGCCGCTCCGTGCCAGGTCTCGGGATCGTGGCTGCAATGCAGCTCACGGACCCGACCATCGGCATCCCGAAGCACTTCGTCGCAGCGAATGATGCATCCGTAACGCAGACGCACCTCTCCCCCGGGGACGAGTCTCCGAAAGCCCGGCGGCGGGTCGTCCGAGAAGTCAGCCCGCTCGATATACAGCTCCCCTGTGAAAGACAGCGGACGCGAGCCCTGCCGCGGGACATCGCGAGGGAAGTAGGGAGCATCCAGCTCCCTCTCCGCCCCGGGCGGCCAGTCCGTGAGCACGACCTTCAGTGGATCGAGAACCGCGAAAACCCGTGGAGCTCTCGGGTTCAGGTCGTCCCGGATCGCATATTCCAGGGCTCCGATGTCGATCCTCGCGTCTGCGCGGGCCACTCCGACCATGTCCCAGAACGACAGGACGGCTTCGGGAGGAACCCCCCTTCGGCGAAGCGCCGCGAGGGTCGGCATCCTGGGATCGTCCCATCCATCCACGTATCCGTCGCGGACCAGCTGAAGAAGCTTCCTCTTGCTCGTTACCGTGTAGTCGAGCAGACCCTTTCCGAACTCGAACTGATGCGGCCGTGGCTCCTCGATTTCGACCTCGTCCAGGATCCAGTCGTAGAGCTCGCGGTTGTTGACGAATTCGAGGGTGCAAAGCGAGTGGGTGACGTCCTCGATCGCATCCTCGAGACAGTGGGCATAGTCGTAGAGGGGGTAGATGCACCATTCGTCCCCGGTCCGGTGATGCGTCGCATGACGAATCCGATAGAGAATCGGGTCGCGCATGAGCATGTTCGGTGCCGCGAGGTCGATCTTCGCTCGCAGAACGTGCTCCCCGTCCTCGAACTCCCCAGACCGCATTCGCCGAAACAGGTCCAGGCTCTCCTCCGCCGATCGGTCCCGATCCGGACTCGGGGTCCCGGGAGTGGTCACCGTCCCACGGCCCTCGCGGATCGCCTCCTCGGTTTGGGAGTCGACGTAAGCCTTGCCCTTCTCGATGAGCATCTCCGCGTACTCGTACATCTGTCCGAAATAGTCCGCCGCGTGATACAGGTGATCGCCCCAGTCGAAGCCCAACCACCGAACATCCTCCTGAATCGCACGGACGTATTCCGGCTCCTCCGTCGTGGGATTCGTGTCGTCGAATCGCAGATGACAACGACCCCCGTACTCCCGAGCGATTCCGAAGTTGAGCAGGATCGACTTGGCGTGCCCGATGTGCAGATAGCCGTTCGGCTCCGGTGGGAAGCGGGTCACGACTCGTCCCTCGTACTTCCCCTCGGCCAGATCCCGGTCGATGATCTGCCGGATGAAGTCTCGCCCCTCGGGCGGCTGAATCGCATCACGAACCGACATGGTCTGAAAAGGGCGGCTGGGGTAGAGGTTCCGGAAGGGGGGCCGTGAATCGGAGCCAATCAACGTAGGGAGCCGCAGACCCCCCCAAAAGGCCCAGGTGATCCGGGTCGACCATCGGCCGTTGACCGCTCGTGGACCACAGGGTAGGTTTTCGGGCCATGCAAAACGACCTGAGACACGCGCATCATCCCCATCATCACCGGTCCCGGACGGGGCGGGTGGAGGTCGGTGTGCGCGCCTGAGCTCTGGCGTCAACGCAGTCGACTGAGCCCCGCGGCCCGTCCGATCCGAGGACGGGCCGTGTTTTTTTTCTACGGCCGACGGCGTTTGAGAAGCGAACCGAGCGCAGGGGAGCGCGGTGCGAGGAACCACATGATGATGAGAATCGCGTTACCGAACAAAGGACGGCTGGCCGACGGGGCACTCGAGCTCTTCGAGCGCGCCGGCCTCAAGGCCGAGTTTCGAGCCGAACGGGCCCTCGTGGCCCGACTCGGATCGGACTTCCAGGCGATCTTCGTGCGGGCACAAGACATTCCCGAATTCGTGGCAGACGGGGCCGCCGAGTTCGGAATCACGGGGCGCGATCTGGTCGAGGAGTCGAGTCGCCCTGAGATCGTGGAGTTGCTGGACCTCGCCTTCGGACGTTGTCGTCTGATCGTCGCGGTTCGGGACGACGGACCCGTGGATCGACCCTCCCAGCTCAGGGACGGCACCCGGGTGGCCACCTCTTTTCCCAAGAGCGCGACGCGCTACTTCGAGTCGCTCGGAATCCCGATACAGGTGGTGCCGGTCTCGGGCGCGGCCGAGATCGCACCGCACCTCGGCGTAGCCGACGTAATCGTGGACCTCGCCTCCACGGGCTCGACCCTGCGCGTGAACGGCCTCAAGGAGATCGGGACGATTCTAGAGTCGACCGCCCTCCTCATTGGAAATCGGAACTCCCTCGAATCCGCGGAGGCCGGACGGTCACGGGACGAGCTGCTGGCGGCGCTCGAATCGGTGCTTCGGGCGAGCGAGAAGCGATACCTCATGAGCAATGTCCCGCGAGACCGCCTGGACGAAGTTCGGCAGGTGCTGCCCGGGATCTCCGGCCCGACCGTGGTCGACGTCCTCGACAAGCAGACGTGGGTCGCTGTCCACGCGGTGGTCGACGCGGACGTCGTGTATCAGACGATCGCGCGCCTCAAGGAGCTGGGGGCCGAGGGAATCCTGGTCACTCGAATCGAGCGGTTGATGCCATGAAGATCGCCGTGGACACGAGGCTGAGCGACCTGACGCCGGAGCAGTCGAAGCTGCTGCTCGAACGGAGGCCGACCGACGAAGCGCGTATTCGTCGAACGGTCCAAGACATCCTGGAGCGCGTTCGCACCGTGGGCGACGAGGCCCTTCGGGAAATGGCTCGCGAGTACGATGGCGTGACCCTATCGGAGTTGGAGATCCCTCGGGCCCGTTGGAGGAGCGCGCTCGATGCGATGGACTCGGCCGCCCGCCGAGGATGGGTGCGTGCTGCCCGCAACATCAAGGCTTTCCACGAGGCCCAGATCCCACCCGAGGTGACCCTCGAGGTCGAGCCGGGAGTCCGGCTTGGAAGACGAGCGGTACCCCTCCGAGCGGTCGGCGTCTACGCTCCGGGCGGGAGAGCCGCGTATCCCTCCTCCGTTCTGATGGGCGTCGTGCCCGCTCGTGCGGCCGGAGTCAGTGAGATCGTGGTGTGCTCTCCCCCGGGTCCCGCCGGTGAACCGCCAGCCGACGTGTTGGCCGCCTGCGAGATCGCGGGAGCCAGTCGCCTGTTCGCGCTCGGTGGCGCGGGAGCCATCGGAGCGATGGCCTACGGAACGGAGCAGGTCCCAAGGGTCGACGCGGTGGTAGGCCCGGGCAACCAGTGGGTCACTGAAGCCAAGCGTCAGGTGGCGGGAACCCTCAGAATCGACTCTCCGGCCGGACCCTCCGAGGTCCTCGTGCTTGCAGACCAATCCGCGAATCCGGTCCGCGTTGCGGCTGAGCTCGTCGCTCAAGCCGAGCACGATCCCGAGGCTGCGGTCGCCCTGGTCAGCTGGGTGCCCCGCGTGCTGGACGAGTCGCGCGCGCAGCTTGAGGCACAGGTCGCGAAGACACCTCGAAGGGAGATCGTCGAGAGCGCGCTGGCGGCCCGAGGCGCGTGCCTGCTCGCAGCGGACCGTCTCGAGGCGCTGACCTTCGCGGAGCGATACGCTGCAGAGCATCTCGCTCTCTTCACCGAGGATCCGCGCGGTGACCTCGAAACCCAAACCACGGCCGGGACGGTGTTCCTGGGAGACAGCTCGTCCGTCGCGTTCGGGGATTATCTCACCGGCGCCAACCACGTGCTTCCCACAGCCGGGAGAGCTCGCTCGTTTTCCGGTCTGTCCACGCTCGACTTCCTCCGCTTCTTCACTTGGCAGGAGGCCACGCCGGCCGGCGCGGCCGGAATGTCGAGCGACGTACAGCGGTTGGCCGAATCCGAGGGGCTCCCCGGCCACTCCGCGGCTGCGGGTGCGCGCGCCTCGAGCGGGGACCGGATCCGATGAGCCCCTTTCCGCGTGTGGCCTACGCAGCGTTGTCCCGGTACGCCCCGGACCGACGTTCGATCGAGGTGGACCTATCCGACAACACGAATCGGTGGGGTACTCACCCCGCGGCGCTGGCGATCATTCGGGAGGCCGAGGCCGAAGACCTTACGCAATACCCGGCGGTCTACGCCGACGCGCTCAAGGAAGCCGTCGCCGCGCGGTTCCGAATCCCAGTGGAGAGCGTAACCACTGGGTGCGGATCGGATGACTTGCTCGACTCGGCGTTCCGGGCCGCGGGCGAGCCGGGCGAGCGAATCGCGTTCCCGACTCCCACCTTCTCGATGGTGGAGATCTTCGCCCGGATGAACGGGATGGAGCCGTGTGCGATCGCTGGGACCGCAGGCGTGGATACGGGTCGACTTCTCGCCATCGAGCCGGCCCTGGTCTATCTCTGTCGACCGAACAACCCCACGGGAGAGCTCGCACCGAGAGAACGAATCCATGAGCTGCTCGGTAAGATCGGGTCAGACGGGCCGATCGTGATCGTCGACGAGGCCTACGCGGATTTCGCGGACGACGAGCTTGTCGAGGAAGCCGCGTCTTCCGATCGCCTCGTCGTTCTTCGCACACTGTCCAAGGCCTACGGACTCGCTGGATTGCGTGTCGGATTCGGCGTCGGTCCACCCGAGGTGATCCTGGAGCTCGAGAAATCTCGCGGACCGTACAAGGTGAGTCGCCTCGCCGAGAAGGCGGCAGTGGCGGCCCTTCGAGCCGAAGATGGATGGGTCCAGAGTGTCGTGGCGGAGGTGCGTGCCGAGCGGAACCGTCTGCCGGATCGAGCCGAACACGGGTCACCCGGTAACGAGAAGGCGAAAAGTCGAC
>JAHEKL010000020.1:0-10431 GCA_024638345.1 Gammaproteobacteria bacterium
CAAGAGCGCCGCCATGTCCGTCTTCAGCAGCACCAGGAGAGACTCCATCTCCTGGTAGGCGGCGTCGACCCGAGCCCTGGAATCGGTCACGGCCACGTGCAGTGGCATCTCGATCCCGTTCAGGGCCTGCAGCACGACGCCGAACTGTCTCTGGATCGCCCCCGACAGTCGGTCTTCCTCCGCCCCGCGGTCGAGGTAGTCGACGTAGTCGTCGAGGCCGGCGTCGAAGGTGTGCTCGAGGGATTCGACGTTGGCGATCATCATCTCCAGAGAGGCGCCGCTCAGGTAGGACTCCACTTCGTCGGGACGGGGAACACCGTCGGTCGTCTGACCCATGGGGATTCCGAGCTTCCTTCGCAGCACCATCTCGTAGAGCTCGATCATCTCGTTCGCGAGCAGGCTGACCGATCCCTGGATGTCCGCACCCTCGGAGTCGTTCTCGCGGAACGTCCGAGCGTAGCTCTCTCCCTCGGGCGTCCAGAACCGCCGAAGCTCGTCGGTCTTGGCCACTAGATTGGACGTCAGGGCAGTCAGATAGGCGCCCCGCGCCGGATCGCCGAAGCGCTCGAGCGCAGTCTCGTCCTGATCGGCCCCCGGAAAGATGAGGTACTCAACGGCTCCGAGCCCCTTGGACGTGGAGCCGAGCGACTCGATGAACGTCGCGTCCACCTGCCCCAAGGCCTCGTCATCGGCTCCGGCGATCGCGTCCTCGATGAACTCGATGCGGGCTGGGCGTCTCTCGATTGCGTTGTGGATCAAGAGGAGCCCGGGGAACTCGTAGAGCTCGACCCGTTTCCAGGCCAACGTGGTCTCCAGCCAACGGGCCCGAACGTCCGCTAGGGTCTCCTCGAGCGGGTTCGCAACGAACGCTCGGGCCGCCTCGTCGAGGGCGCGCGCATCTTCGGTCAGCGCCACATGCGCCGGAACGATCACGCTGTCCGCCACGGCCCCCAGCATCGCCTCACGATCGAACCCAAGCCCACAGCCGGCGAGTCCAGCCGACTGAAAGAGCATCAGCATGAGGGTCGCCGCCAAGCGAGCACGAAACCCTGAGTTTGCCGGACTCGGCTCGAACGTGCCGAAACGGATCATAGGGATCGAAGGAAGCGGAGGAGACGCTCGCGCTCGTCGGAGCTCAGCTCGAGAAACCGATCACGTGAGCCACGACCCTCCCCGTCGTGCCAGAGGATCGCTTCGGTCAGGTCCCGCGCGCGACCGTCGTGAAGATAGTAGGTGTGCTCGTTGACCGTCTCGATGAGTCCGATTCCCCAGAGCGGAGGCGTGCGCCATTCGCGTCCGGATGCCTCGAAGTCGGGCTGCCCGTCGGCCAGGCCCTCGCCCATATCGTGAAGCAGCAGATCGGTGTAGGGCCGGATGTGCTGCTGGCTCAGCGCGGGGATCGTCGGATGCACGCCCGTGCGAGACGTCGGTATGTGGCAGGCGGCGCATCCGATCCTATCGAAAAGCGCCGCTCCTTCGATGACGGCCTGCTCATTCGAATCCCGCATGGCGGGGACGGCCAGAGAGCTCGCGTAGAGAACGACCTTGAGCAGGTCGTCGTCCGCGATCTCCGGATCTCCTCCGGCCGGAGCCCGGCTGCACTCCGGAGCGTCTCCGGAACAGTTCTGCTCCGGGAAGACCCCGGTCGTGACGCCGATGTCTCCCAGAAAAGCCGCGGCCGTCTGCTGAAGGACGGACGGCTGATTCGCCTTCCATCCGAACCGTCCGAGCGCCGGACCCTGGATGGACCGGTCCCATACCCGGTTCGGTTTCCCCGAGATGCCGTCCGAGTTTGCGTCGGAGGGGTCGGCCCGTGCCAGGATCTGCTCCTCGGGAATCGCCTCCAGCAGCCCCATTCCAATCATCTGCGGGGCGACTCGCGGAGAGATCGTCGCGTCCGGATGCAACGGGCCGTATGCGAGCTCTTCCAGCCGATAGGTCGGCCGCTGAAGTCGATAGGTCGTTCCGTCCGCGAACTCGCCCTCGATCTCCTCGACATCGATAACGACGCGGGCCTCCGGACGTACGCCTTCGATCGCATGATCTTGAATCTGTCCCCCGTAACGTGGGTCGGGCAGGTAGCTGCCATCCCCGGCTCGGTCCGGAAGGGCGAGGCGGACGAGGAGTCCCGTCCCAGACTCCGAGGGAGACTCGGGTGGACGCCCTCGACCATCTTTGAAGTGGCACCCTGCGCATGAGCGGGCGTTGAAGAGAGGTCCAAGACCGTCTCTCGCCTGGGTCGAAGCAGGCGCCGTCACCCAATTCTGATTGAAGAAGGAGTTGCCGACGAAGAACAGGAGCTCCTGATCGCGCTCCAGTCCGGGAGCGGGCTGTGCGAAGGCGTTCGGTGTCACGTCGTAGATGGAGGCCTGCCCACCCAGGAGCTCGGGGAGCGGTTGGGACTCGCATCCAGCCGCGCCGGCCGCCAGGAGGGCGGACAGGACAAGCGAGCCGCACTTCGAGTGCGGCCCCAGGGTCGGCTGCGGATCGGCGTTCACTCCGGGAGGGCGGTGTTGATCGTCAGACCCAATCGGGTCCCGACCTCCGCGATCTTGTCCCCCTGATCCTGGAGGGCGTAGACGGCCTCGAGCACTCGTGGCCGAGCTTCGGGCTCCACGATGGCGCGGTCGAAGGGCACGGGTATGGCTCTCACCCGGGTGAGGCTTTCATCGAGGAGCGAGGACAGCTCGGCCGCGAGATCCGGGGCGACCTCACCCAGAAGATCTCGAAGCCCGGGACCTTCGACGACTGTCCCGTCGATTCGCTCGTACCGGCCCGTGACGACGTTCACGATCCCCTGCGCATTGGCGATGATGTCCCGATGGGTGTTGTCCGAGAAGCAGGAATGCTCGTCCTCCTGATCCTGGTTGTCGTAGGCCGTGAACATGCGTTCTCCCGCGAGCTCGGACTTACTGAGCACCCCAATCCCGACTAGAATGCGCTGCAGGGCCTGGTCGGGCTCCATCGCCAAGAACTCGGCCCGATAATTCGCGGGGTCATCCGGAGCCCACGCGGCCACCAATTGTTCCAGATTCTCGATGAGGAGCTCGGTCACAACGTTGAGGTATCGGGAGCGCCGTTCGGCATTCGGCCTCTGTCCCACCACGTAGTCCGTGTAGGGACGTGTGCCTGGCCCGTCGGCGCTGCGATCCTGTCCCCAGAGCAGAAACTCGATGGCGTGGAAGCCGACGCTGATGTTCTCCTCGGCGCCGGCCTCGTTCAACGACACGAGCAGAGCTCGGTCGATCGTGGGGTAGGAATCGGGGTCGTTGATGATCCCGCTCGACGGAGCGTCCTCCACGTAGTCGACGTAGCCTTCGTCCAAGGGCCACGCGTTGATCAGGCCTTCGGGTCCGTCGGAATCGTCGATCGGCCCCCCGTAGAAGCGGTACGCTTCGGTTTGGCCGTAGGGCTCGCGGGCGGCCAGCCAGGCCTCCCGGGCTGTCCTCATCGTGTCTTCCGTCGGCGAAGCGAGGAACCCGTCGATTGCCCCGCCCAGTTCCTGGATCCGGACGAGCGAGTCCCGGTAGCTGGCGTACACGATGTCCGTGTAGTTCTCGATCAGGGCGGACTGGAGCACGGCCCGGCTGACATCACTCCCGCCACACCCGCTGACTCCCACCAGCAGGGTCGCCCGCAGGACTCGGACGCCGAGCCGCGGCGTGACTCGGCCCATGCTTCGTCGGAGCACTCGATTCACCGTTTTCTGGCCGCTCGAAAGGGTCGTCCGCCTTCGATGATCGGAGCATCGGAGCTAGTTGAGAATCATTCTCAATCGAGAAGCACGGTACGGCCGATCGGCCGGTCGTGTCAAGAGCTCGGGAGGTCCGGGAACGAGCCCGGTTTGTCAGGCAGAACCCCGCCAATCGCTCCAACAGCGGACGAGACGATCGAGGACCCCGCTCGGTTTCCTGGAGAAGAGGCGGAGCCCGAGCTCCAGCGCTTCGGACTCCAGCGAAATGCGGTTTCCATCGATGAGGACACGGAGAGCCGCTCGTTCCTCCCTACGTCGGCGGGTGGCGACCGTGGCCCGGCTCGCGTCCAGCTGTCGGTCCAAATCGGTCAGGTCGTGGTGGAACCCCAGGACATCGGTCAGATCGTGAAGGAGCCGCGCGGCGGCGTCCAGCTCCCCTGCCCAAGAGCCTTTCAGGATGTCCAAGTGGTAGCGGAGATGCTTCGCCTGCTTTCGCCACTCGTGGAAGAGGTCGGGGGAGCTGAACTGGTAGGCCTCACCCATTGCACGCCTCCCTCGCCGATAGACCTGCTTCAATCCAAGAGTCCACGCTAGATCCGAATGATCCCGGGTGGGGAGTCGGGTCAGCCTGCGACGCGCCTTACGGAGTCTCCGGGACACACGGATCACAGCCTCGTCCCGCTCTACGGTCTGCCAAAGCGCCACCGTGTGGCGTTCGACGAAGTGGGCCTTCATCTCACGGAAGGCTGCCGGGCGAAGGATCGAGCGATATCGATCCTGCAGGGTGCCAATGGTCAGAACCGCGACGGCGCTCTCCCTGGGCAGGGCCAGCGCTTCGCCGAACTCCCGAAACCGGTCGTTCTCGGCCCGGAATCGCTTCTCACCGAAGACACGTCGGGTCAGCCTGAGGGCCGAGCGGACACGCTTGAACGCCTTTCGCGCCTCGTGCACCGCTTCGTCGATGCCCCCATTTGCCCGCGGATTCGCCAGCACACGGATCGCGCGATCGACCTGCTCGACCGTGATGCGTCTGATTCCGTCGGCGAGGGGCTCCTCTCGATCCAGCCTATAGCTCATGCTCGCCTGGTCTTCAGTTCACCCGCCACCGCCCGACCGCCACAGTCCGCTGAAACCCAGTCGCTGATGCCGGCCTGCAATGTGTCCGCCACCACCTGAGCAAGGGACGTGCCGACAGCTCAGCGGGCGCCCAAGACCGGCCGCGCGATCCCAGGGCCGATGCCCGGGCCGCGAGTGCCGGACTGGGCCCGATTCTTCACTGGACCGAGTGAAGGCCTACCCGGTTGCCCTCCGAGTCCTCGAAGTGCCCGACGAAGCCGAATTCTCCGATGCTCATCTTGCCCCTGATCACCCGTCCTCCCTGCTTCACCACCCGTTTCAGCACCTCTTCGATGTCGTCGACCTCGATGTACACCATCGTTCCCTCGTGGGATGGGACGTAGCTCTCGGACTCCATCAGGGCACCCGTCGACCCGGTGGCGCCGTGTGCCACGGGGAACCACGCCATCCGAAACTCACCCGGCTCGAAGAGCTTCATATCGATGTCCAGGCTGCCCTCGTAGAATTCCTTCGCGCGCTCCAGGTTGCTCACGGGGATCTCGAACCACCCGACGGGATTCACGTGAGTCGACATTCGATCTCCTCCTGGGGGGTAAACGAAAAAGAGAGGTCATCTCGCCACGGACCTATTCGGGCAGCCCTGGCGCGGACCAAACTGCCGTGTCTATTCCTTCAATGTGCCCGCCCTTCGGGGGGCGGCCGTGATCAGAGGGCCGAATGTCTCTAGGAGTCGAGAGTATCTCGCATGCGAGCGAGTGAGCAAACGGCTGGGGAAAGGGCGGGCGGGAGCGAACTGTCGAAGGGACGGACCGAGCTCGCGAGCGGTCACTGGAATCGGGCTCGGCAGGCGTACGCCGCATTCCTCGCGTCGTCCAAGAACGAGCCTCCGATTACGACCGAGGCCTGGGAGGGCATCGGACTCGCGGCCTATTGGCTGGAGGATGCAGCGGCGGCCATCGAGGCACATGAGCGAGCCTTCTCGGAATACGCCAGCGCCGGTGCGAAGGCAGAGGCTGTACGTATGGCCCTTTGGCTGGCGGATGATCACCTGAGCCTGGCGGCGGCTCCGTCGGTCGCCAACGGATGGCTGGAGAAAGCCGAGCGTCTGGCGCGAGACGTTCCAGGAAGCGCCGAGTGGGCCTGGGTGCCGATCTATCGAGGGCACTACGCTCTCCAGGTGCAACACGGTTTCGAGCGAGCCATCCTCTTGGCGTCCGAGGGCCTGGAGAGGGCTAGACAGGTCGCGGTGCCGGAGATCGAGGTGGTCGCCCTGGCGGTCGAGGGCCTCGCGCTGCTGCTGCGCGGCGATATCGAAGAGGGGGTTCAGCGCCTGGACGAGGCCTCGGCCACCGCCGTGAGTCAGGGATCCTCGGACCTGAACGCGGTCGCTTGGACCCTGTGCTACCAGATCCAGGGCTGCGACTCGATTCGCGACTTCGCGCGGGCGACGGAGTGGTGCGAGCGGGTGCTGGCGTTCTGCGAACGGTGGGGTCTGAAACCGATCTTCAACTCATGCCGGCTCCGATACGCCTCCGTCCTGACGTGGCAGGGAAAGTGGGCAGCGGCCGAGGCACAGGTGGAAGGGATGCTGGCGCAGGACCATCCGCTCTCGGGAGGCCTCTCCAAGCAGTCCAGACGCACGGGCATCATTCGCCTGGCCGACATCCGTCGTAGACAGGGGAGGCTGGACGAGGCCGCTGAGCTCTTCCAGGAGGCGGGGGAGCATCGGCTCGCCCTGCTCGGCCTGGCGGCGATCGCGTTCGACCGCGGTCAGTACGAGGTGGCTGAGGATCTGTCGAGTCGAGTCCTTAGATCGCTGCCGACCGACGCGCGTGCCGAGCGTGCGGACGCGCTCGTCCTCGCCGTCCAGGCCCTCGCCGCTAGCGGTCAGCCGCGGAAGGCCGAGCCGCTGTTGGCGGACCTCGAGACGACCGCACGTGAGGTCTCGACCGAGCCACTCCGGGGCGCAGCGAGCTACGCAAAGGGGGTGCTTGCGGTCGCGGATCGGCGCCCGGCCGAGGCTCTGGCAGCGTTCGAGGACGCTCTGGCACACTACGACGGCGCAGGCGCGCCACACGAGGCCGCGCTGGTTCGGCTCGATCTCGCCCGTGTGCTCAGGGCGCTCGGCAGGGACGCGACGGCCCGTCGCGAAGCGGCGGAAGCTCGCGACCGCTTCGAGGAGCTCGGGGCCACGGCGGATTTGGAGCGAGCCGAGCAGTTCCTGACGGGTGCTCACGGCTTGTCCTCCAGTGCTGAAGCCCCGGACGTGCCCCTGTCGGACCGAGAGCTCGAGGTCCTGGTGCTCGTGGGGCGGGGACTCAGTAATCCGGAGATCGCCAAACAGCTTTTCTTGAGCCCGCACACGGTAAAGCGCCATATCGCGAACATCCTGAAGAAGCTCGGGTGCTCGTCCAGGGCGGCAGCGGTGGCGGAAGCGAGTCGGCTCGGAGCCCTGTGACCTGATCTGCCTCAGAATGGCCCGATCGGGCCATTTTGCACCTTGAGGGAAGAATGGTCCATTCGGGCGACGCGGCCGGCGTCGTCGTGACCTAACGTTCAGCTCGTCGTTCGAAGATTCCCACAAGTGGGAGGCGAGGATGTTGAATGACCGACTTCAAAGGGCGGTTACGATCCTGATCCTGGCGATCACGCCGCAACTGGCTCAATCGCAGACACCTGGCGCAGGCGCCGGAGCGACTGGCCACCCCGCTCACGGAGCTGGATTCCAGAGCCCGGAGGTCGTGCTGAGAGACGATCTGGGCACGTATTCGCGTGAGATCACCACGTCGTCCGAGCGGGCCCGGGCCTATTTCAACCAAGGACTACGGCTCGAGTACGCATTCAACCACGAGCACGCGATCCGGTCGTACGAAGCGGCCATTGTAGTCGACCCGCACTGCGCCATGTGTTGGTGGGGGATCGCCCTGGCTTCCGGGCCGAACATCAACGCTCCGATCACCGAGCAAGGTGGCCTGCGGGCGTTCGAGGCGATCCGTCGCGCGGAGCAGGAGAGCGCAGGGGTCACAGCGGTCGAGCAGGACCTGATTCGGGCCCTCTCGACTCGATACGGGGAGAGGCCACTCGAGGATCGAGAGCAACGGGATGCGGCGTACGCCGAGTCCATGGGGCAGTTGGCTGAGCGATACCCAGCGGACGCCGACGTTCTCACCCTCTATGGTGCAGCCCTCATGAACCTGAACCCATGGAACTACTGGGAAGGTGACTACGGTCAGCGGACACCGCGGGCCGGAACGCCGCTGATCCTGCGGATGCTGGAGCGCGCTCTGGAACTGTCGCCGAGCAGTCCCGGAGCCTGTCACTACTACATCCACGCGGTCGAAGCCGGTGAGCCTGAAAAGGCCGTCTCGTGCGCGGAACGACTCGGTACCCTGATCCCCGGCGCAGGTCACATCGTCCACATGCCCGGCCATATCTACATCCGGGTAGGAAGGTACGCCGACGCGGTGAGCGTCAACGAGCACGCCGTGCACTCGGACGAGGCTCATCTCTCGGGCGATCTGTCCGGGACCCTCTATGCGGGCACCTACTATCCGCACAACTACCACTTCATGGGTTTCGCGGCCACCATGGCCGGGATGAGCGAGCGGGCGATCCGCGCGGCTCGCACGGTCGCCCCGAAGATCACTCCGGAGATCGCTCGTGATTTCTATTGGATCCAGAACGCGGTCGTGCTCCCGCAGCTCACGAACCTGACGTTCGGTCGCTGGGAAGACGTCCTGGCCGAGTCGGCTCCTCCGGGAGGGCTGGAGCAGTCGTCCCTCCTGAGTGAGTACGCAAAGGGGGTGGCTCTCGCCGCGCTGGGGCAGATCGTCGAGGCGGAGTCGGCGCTGGAGGCTATGAGGATGAGAACCGAGAATCTGAGGACCGGAGATCCAGCCATGAACCCGATCCCGCACCTCGCGCCGGAGGTTCTGGCGGGCGAGATTGCTCTGCGCTCGGGAGACGCAGAGACGGCGGTTCGACACTTCCGCCGGGCGGTCGAGCTGGAGGACGGCCTCCTCTACGACGAGCCACCGCTGTGGTACTATCCGATCCGGCACTCGCTCGGTCGAGCGTTGCTGGAGGCGGGTCGACCCGAGGAAGCTGAGATTGCCTATCGAGAGGATCTGGACCGATTCCCGGAGAACGGATGGTCGCTCTTCGGACTCGCAACCAGCCTGGACGCACAGGGACGATCGAGTGAAGCCGACAGGGTCTGGTCACGATTCGAAGCCGCCTGGACCGACGCCGACGTCGAGCTCCCCGCCTCTCGATTCTGATGTCTCGAGCGGTCGGAGCGGGCAGCTTGTGCCGCCCGCTCCGACCGTTCACGATCGCCTGCTGTATGATCTGAGCCAGCTTCGCAGTTTCTTCACGGACCGAAGCGTGGTCGTCCTGTCCGGAGCGGGGTGCAGCACCGAATCCGGAATTCCCGACTACCGAGGCCTGGAAGGCCGGCACCATCGACGCCGGCCTATGAGCTACCAGGAGTTCATGGGTAGCTCTTCGGCTCGGGCCCGGTATTGGTCCAGGAGCGCGGTCGGGTGGTCTCGGGTGTCTCGGGCCCGGCCGAACGCGGGACATCGAGCGCTGGCGGATCTCGAGAGGGAGGGCCGGGTCGGAGCGGTCATCACGCAAAACGTGGACGGATTGCATCAGGCCGCCGGGAGCCGAGCCGTGCTGGAGCTGCACGGCTCTCTCTCGGGCGTGCGCTGCATGGAATGCGGAAGTGTTGAGCCGAGAGGCGCGCTTCAGCAGCGGCTCGAGGCTGCGAACCCGATGGTCGTCGACTCACCCGCTCGAGTAGCTCCAGACGGCGACGCAGATCCGGGAAGGAGCATGGAGTCGGGCTTTCGGGTTCCAGCGTGCGAGATCTGCGGAGGTATACTCAAGCCCGATGTCGTGTTCTTCGGCGAGACCGTACCGCGCGAGCGAGTCGCGAGGAGCTGGCAGCTCTACGAGGAGGCGGACGCGCTGCTGGTAGCGGGGTCGTCGCTGGCCGTGTTCTCGGGGCGCAGATTCGTGCTTCGAGCGGCGCAGGAGGAGAAGCCGGTGGCGATCGTGAATCTCGGAGCGACACGCTGCGACGAAGTGGCGGAAGTGAAGATCCAACGCCGGCTGGGAGAGGTCCTGCCACGACTCGTGTCGACGTCCAAGAGCCCGCGTGGGTGAAGCTTCGGCCTCAGGAAGAACCGAGCCAGGCGAGGAAGAGGAGCCCGGCCCCCCAGCAGTACCATGAAAAGCTGGGGAAGGAGCGGCTCTTGAGCATGGCGACGAAGAGCCTTATCGCCAGGACCCCCGCGATGGTCGCGGCGAGGGACCCCAGCAGGAGCGCTCGAGCCGACAGCCCATCCACCGATCCCCTCAGGTCGGCGAGCTGGAGGACACCCGCGCCCGCGATGGCCGGAATGGACATGAGAAAGGAGAAGGCTGCCGCTTCGATAGGTGCGACACCGAGCCACAGCGCGGCGGTCACCGTCGCCCCCGAACGAGAGATTCCCGGAATGAGCGCGAATGCCTGCGCGACTCCGATGATCAAAGCCGTACGCACGCCGAAGGAGTCAGCCAGGGTGCGCCGGAGGGCCCAGCGGGTCGAGAAAAGGAACAGGCCGGTGACCAGGAGCGCGATCCCCACCACTGCGGGTGCATCGAAGAGTGCC
>JAHEKL010000020.1:10441-19421 GCA_024638345.1 Gammaproteobacteria bacterium
TATGCGGACTGTGCGGCGGTGCTGAACCGTGTAGAACGGCTGCTTGCTCGGTCCCCGGACAAGAGCCTGAATAATGGCCGTTGCCAGGGCGAAGCAGACTTGATGCGGAGCGCCTTTCTCTACCATGCCGGGTGCGGTGCGAAGGCTTTAAGTTACGCTGAAAGTGCCCTGAGTTTACTGCCCGAGGAGCGCGATCCCCACCACTGCGGGTGCATCGAAGAGTGCCTCGACTGCATCGCCGAAGAAGACCCCGAGCACGGCGGCGGGAATCGTCGCGATCACGATCAGCCAGACGTAGCGGAGGTCCTCTCTATCCTGTCGAAGGGCCGCACCCGCCGCGATGCTCAGAATCCTCCCGCGATAGACCAGAATCACCGAGAGGAGCGTGGCCAGGTGGAGAGCGACTTCGAAACGGATCCCGGGTACCTCGAGTCCGAGCAGCGCCTGGCCGATCACGAGATGACCCGAGGACGACACGGGAAGGAACTCGGTGGCTCCCTGGATCAGACCGAGCACCAACGCTTCCCAGATCGTCATTCCGAGCCTTGTGGAGGGGTTTCGCCCGCCGGGCTGAGTCCCGCGCCCCGTGAAGATGGTCGGAAGATGAGCAGCACCGAAGGAGGGGACCAGGGGCGGAGCGCTTCGCGTGGACGGGCGAAGAACCCCGTGCCTTGCGCCAATAGGGGTTCAGGCAGTAGAAGGGAGGGCCGATGGCATATGCGATCCGGACAACCGACGACACAGTGTTTATAGAAAACAAAACTCGTCGGATGCCGGCGGATAAGGCGTGGGGGCTCGGGAGCCTGGAAGGGGAACGTAAATGAATGAGTCGAGCGCTCATCCATTCGACATCGCCGCCAAGGGCAGAGTAGTGCTCGCCGGTTTCGAGCCGTTCGACGGTCGGACGCAAAACCGTTCCTGGGAGCTGGTGAGGAAGTTTCGGGGCGAGCCTGGGCGTGACGTGTTCAGGTTACCGGTCGACTTCGTTCAGCTCAAAGAGATCGTGGGCGGCATCTTGAGCCGTGAGCCGCGAGCCCTTTTAATTGTGGGCGAGTCCGCTACGAGTGAGCTTCGAGTCGAGCAGATCGCACTGAACGTGGCCGATTCGGACGACCCCGACAATGCTGGTCGCATTCCACACGCCGACCCCGTGGTGCCCGGAGCTCCTCTCGCACTCATGACCTCGTGGGACGCTCGCGCGGTAGCCGGACGGCTCCACCAGGAGGACATTCCAGCTAGAGTCTCTTTTCACGCCGGGACGTTCGCGTGCAACGCAGCGCTGTACCTGGCGCTGCACGCGAGCCGAGAGGGCGCGGGTCCGAACGCGCCCACGATCGGGTTCTTCCACATTCCCAACAGCCGTGGACCCTCCGGGCTCGGAACGGCCAACTTGAGTCGCGCGGTCGAGCTGGGTATCGACGAGCTTCTCTCTCTCACGGAAGGGTAGGGTCTCGACAAGGGCACGAAAGGACGTGGATCATGCGACGCCTCCGCATCGACATGGAGCTGCCACCCAACGAAGGTGACAGGCAGGACCTGGCGGACGCACTGTTGGACCACAGCAGGACCCGGTTCGGAGATCCGACCGCACAACCGATCGGGTTGTTCCTCAGGGACGAGGAAGGAGAGCTGTACGGTGGGTTGACCGGAAACCTGAGGTGGGGCTGGCTGTACGTCGAGATGCTCTGGGTCCGCGGCGACCTTCGCAATCGGGGGTACGGGAGCCGCCTGTTGGAAGGTGCGGAGGCGTTCGCCCGTGCGAGCGGTGGGGTGGCCGTCCATCTCGACACCGGAGGGGACGAGGCCCTTCCGTTCTACGAGAAGAGGGGATACGAGGTGTTCGGGACGCTGGAGGGCTTTCCGCCGGGCTCGAAGCAGCATTTCATGAGGAAGCTTCTACGTCCTTGGTGATCGCGGCAAAGGGGCGCCCGATCGCAACGATCTCAAGACCTGAGAAGGGTATGAATCCTGAGAAGGGTACGAGCCAACCGATGATCGCTCCACTGGTGCTTGATGGATGGTTCCTCCTTCACCAGTTCTTCCGGCTCGCTCCCGCTCGGGAGGGAGACTCGGTGTCTCGCACCAAAGCGATCGCGGAGCTGCGCGATCTGCTTCGAGAGTGGGAGGATCTGGGCGATGAAGGGTGGAGCGGCCTGTACAGAATCGTCGGAGGAGGCTCCGATGTCATGATGGTGCACTTCCGGCCTTCCCTCGAGAGTCTCGGAGAGGTCGAACGCCGGGTATCGAGCTCTCCCTTCAGCGGCGAGTTGGTGTTCACGGACGACTATCTTTCGGTGGTGGAGCTCTCGATGTACCACTTGACCGCCACCATGGTCGAGAGGGCGAACGCCGAGGGGGTGGAGGTCGGGTCCGAGCCTTGGCGAGAGATGGTCGACGCGCAGCTTCAGGAGGAGCTGGCGAAACGCTATGTGCAGGATCGACTCCATCCGACACAGCCGGAGGAGCTTCCCTACGTCTGCTTCTATCCGATGGACAAGCGTAGAAACGAGGGTCAGAACTGGTATCGGCTCCCTCTCGAGGAGCGAGCGAGCATGATGCGCGACCACGGTGCCACCGGCCGGCGGTATGCCGGCCGGATCTCTCAGGTGATCTCGGGTTCGATGGGCTTCGATGACTGGGAGTGGGCGGTCACGCTGTTCGGTCGCTCCCCCAACGACTTCAAGGAGCTGATCGCCGAGATGCGCTATGACGAGGTCAGCGCGGTGTATGCGGAGTTCGGGAGTTTTTGGGTAGGGTATCGCGTGCCCGTGGCGGGCGTGGAATCCGAGCTGCTCGGACCCTCATAGGGGCCGGATTCTCCGCCTTGCGATCAGCTTTGCTCCTTTCTCGCCCTTTGAAGGCCCTCCTCCAGCTCCTCGACCGTGCGGGGCCAGTCCTCGTTGAGTAGACGGCTCAGGGCTCGGTCTCGGAGGAGCCGTCCCCCGGTCTGACAGGTGGCACAATAGTTCGTCTCTCTCTCCGCGTAGACGATGCGCTGGATCGGGTCACCGCATCGGGGACATGGCTCTCCGAACCGCCCGTGCACCGCCATCTTCGGGTGGAAGGCGGTGATTCGCTCGGGGAAGCCCTCTCCAACCTCTTCTCGGAGACGAGCGATCCAGACCTCCAGGTTCTCGACCGTGGCAACGCGAAGCCGGGCCAGCTCATCGTCGTCGAGATTCCGGGTCAGCTGCGCAGGTGACAGCCCCGCTGCATGAAGGATCTCGTCCGAGTGGGCGTTGCCGATCCCGCTCAGAATACGAGGGTCCGTGAGCGCCCGTTTCAGAGTTCGGTTTTCCCCGCGAAGCGCCCGGGCGAACTGCTCCGGAGTCGCGGTGAGCGGCTCGATGCCACCCCGGTCCAGCGCATCCAGAGCTTCTCGGCCCTCCAGGACGTGAAGCGAAGCCTGTTTTCTCTTGCCCCGTTCGGTGAGGAAGTACGAGGCGTTCTCGAAGTCGAAAGAGGCGTTGACGTGCCTGCGGGGAAGCGGAGTCCCCGGCCGTTTCTGGTGGAAGCGGCCCGTGACCATCAGATGGATCGCGAGATAGAGATCTCCCGAGAGTTCCCAAACGATGCGCTTCCCGATCCGGGAGATTTCCTCGACGGTCCGTCCGAAGGCCTCCGAAACCGGAGGGTCGAACGTGCGGAGCAGGATCGGTGAGCGAATACGGATTCGCTGGAGCTTCAGACCGACGACTCGGGGTCGGAAGGCCTCGATATACGCGGTGACCTCGGGAAGCTCGGGCATGGACGAACCCAGACGACCGTCTGGCTGGACCGGGTTGTTCGGATCAGAAGCTGGCCAACGCGTTGAACGGGCTGGCGGTCCCGCCCTCCACCGGGTTGATCTGGATCGCGACCATGAACTCCCAGCGCCGAAGACGCGAGGCCGTTGCGGCGACCTCCTGCAGATACCCGTTGTCGACGATCGGTAGCCCGAGATTCACCTGAGTGAGCTGATGAATCGGCCGGTTGATGCCCTCGACACCGGAGGGTTGCACGTCGTTGACCGCGTCGCCGACCAGTATCGCGACGTCCCGCTCGTGCAGCCACGGAAGAACGGATGCGTGCAGCCCGGCGCCGCCCTGTCCGTACGCCCATGGTCCCTCGGCGTCCCTCTTGGCCCAGCGGCCCGTGCGAACCAGAAGAGCGTCCCCGGCCCCGATCGTAACGCCCGCGAATTCCTCCCACTCCTCGAGGTCGGAGACGTAGATCGGAGTGCTCGGATCCAGCCACTCCACCCCTCGCATCAGAGGGATGTCCACGAGGACACCGCGTGTGACATAGGATGTGCCCATACGGTCGATGGCGAGGTCCTTGCAACCGTCCGCGTCCAGATTCTGGGGGTATCCGTTGAAGATTACGTATTCCCCGTCGATCTCGGTTCGGTAGTGGCAGAGCGCATCGAGATGGGAGAGCATTCCATCGTGCAGCGAGAACTGGATCTCGTCCAGAGCGAACGTCGGGAGGCCCGTGTCCGGATCGACCCGACTCATCCAGTGGCGGGTGGGCCCGAACGTCTGACTGTCCAGCGCCTCCTCGCCGGTCACGAAGTGCTGCAGCGTGACCGTTTCTCCTACCTGGACGAGGCCGGCGGC
The DNA here is from genome assembly GCA_024638345.1 of Gammaproteobacteria bacterium. GTDB lineage: Bacteria > Gemmatimonadota > Gemmatimonadetes > Longimicrobiales > Gaopeijiaceae > JAAXGI01. Next base: position 15,040 of record JAHEKL010000020.1, read on the forward strand.
TTGCCTGGTCTTCTCGGGCGTGATGAGGTTGAGCGTGCCCCGCTGATCGGTGGGCCCCCAACGTCCCCAGTTCGAGAGCTCCTGCTCCCACTCCGCCAAGGTTTCCAGCGTGACCTTTAGCGAGGGATCCTGCGTCGACGGATGGGCCCGGAACGCCTGCGACTCTGCGACGGTGGGTGACAGAAGCGTGGCGGCCGTCACGAGTGCCGCGGGAAAGGAGAGCCGAGCGGTTTGGTGTCGAGATCGGGGGTTCATCGGTCCGAGCCTGGCGTGAGGGTCATTGGAGCCAAGATTGATGACCTACCGGTCAGCTGGCCAAGGCGGCTGGTATCGCGAACAACATGGTGAGCAGGGCGAGGAAGAACCATCCGATCACCGCCGTGAGCACGGCCTTGCCGGTGGTGAAGTCGAGGGCTTCGCGAATCGCGATGATGCCCGCGAAGAGGATCCACACCATCACGATACCGCGAACCAGCCAGCCGATGAACGGAAGGCCCGCTGCGACGTAGAGCACACCCGGCGATTGGGCGAAGCCCAGCGTTCGAAGGAGCTCTCCCCAGCTGGCGGTCCCTCCCAAGAGCTTGTCGCCGACGAGGTAGGTGACCGCGGCCCAGATCACCCACCCGATCACCGAGGCGATTACCGCGCCCACGACATTCGCACTCGGGCCGCCCAACCCGCCCACGGCCGAAGCGACCGCCACGATCCCGACGACCAAAGCGGCCTGTCCTGTCGCCCCAGAGTCGTGCTCCACCTCGGTGAATACGCTCACGTCCAGCCTCGACGCGTCGACCATCCGCGCGGCCAGACTCCTGCGACTTCCGACGTAGTCGTCTTCCTCGTTCATGAATCCGCCTTTCGCAGCGCTTCGCCCAGAAGCATCGTCGCTCGCTCGCCGAGCTCCAGCTCGCGAGCGGCGGTGCGTCCGCGATCGCTCATCTTCGCCCAAGTCTTTCGGAGGATGCCGACGAGCTTGTCGTCCGAATGATCCTCCGCGAAGGCGTCAAAGTAGTGCTCCAGGAACACCAGGCATACCACGTCCTCGAGAACCTGCACCTCGGGGTCTCGTTTGAGACCCTGCTTTCGAAGCAGTCGCGCGACTGTTTCGATGGTGCTCTCTTCGTAGCCTACCTCCCTCAGCACGTCGGAGGCGATGTCGGCGTGTTCCTGCATGAGACGGATGCGCCAGCGCTTGTACCCGCTCCGACCCTCCGGAAACTCGGATCGAGGGATCCTCCACCTGGCGATATGCTGAGAGCGGACCGCGAGCTGCAGCGCCTCCGAAGCTTCGGGCTCGTAGTGATTCAGACGTTCGGTCAGGCGGAGCGCGTAGACCAGCTCCTTCGGCCGCTCGACCCCTGAAACCACCTCGGTCCGAGGATCGGACGCGTTGATTCGATCGAAGAGCTCGAAGGCTCGGGTCCGGAGGGAATCGGGTCGGCTCAAGGTCCGCTGGAATCCGGTCTGCTCGCTGAAGTGCTCCCGAAATGGAGTGCGATCGCGAGGCTGCGACACGGTCGCTGAGACAAGACGTTAGAGGGCACCCGAAGACGGGTCAAGCGAGCATCCGAGCCGCGGCATTGACGAGCACATCCGGTACGAAGAGCTTCCTCGGACCCGTTGGAAACACACACCCCGGAGGCCGTCGATGGAGTCGGAGCCGAGCCAGTGGACGACCGATGTCGCCCGGGACCTGTACAACGTCGACGCATGGGGTCTGGGGTATTTCGGGGTCAACGGAGAAGGGAACGTGACCGTTCACCCGACCAAGGATCCTGCGCGGGCGCTGGACCTGTACGAGGTGGCGACCGACTTAGGGGAGCAAGGTCTCGGTCTTCCGCTGCTCCTCAGATTCCCTGACATCCTCAGGGCTCGTATCGAGACCATCGTGCACCGGTTCAGGGTGGCACGGGCCGAGTGCGACTACAGCGGTGAGTACACCCTGGTCTACCCGATCAAGGTCAACCAGCAGCGCCGGGTTCTGGAGGACGTCGTTCGTGCCGGAAAGGAGTATGGTGTCGGGCTCGAAGTCGGCAGCAAGCCAGAGCTTCAGGCGGTCCTAGCGCTTTCCGAGGAGACGAGCCACCTCATCGTCTGCAATGGATACAAGGACGAGGAGTACCTCTATCTGGCTTTGATGGGTCAGAAGCTCGGTCACCCAGTGATGATCGTCCTAGAGCGGGTCTCCGAGGTGAACGTGCTCCTGGACCTTGCCGAGAGAATGGAGCTCGCGCCATCGATCGGCGTTCGGATCAAGCTCTCGTCCCGAGGAGCCGGCAGGTGGTCGGCAAGTGGAGGAGAGAGCAGCAAGTTCGGCATGTCACCGTCGGAGCTGATGCGTGTGATCGATCGGCTGAAGAGCGCGGGTCGGTCGGAATGGCTACGGATGATCCATTTCCATCTCGGCTCGCAGATTCCCGACATTCTCAATGTGAAGCAGGCGATGACCGAGGTCGCGCGCTACTACGTCGAGTTACGGCAGCTCGGGCTGCCCGTGGACTACGTAGATGTCGGGGGCGGTCTGGGTGTCGACTACGACGGAACCCGATCCAACGGGCCGGCCAGCGTGAACTACTCGATACAGGAGTATGCCAACGACGTGATCTACACCTTGGCGGAGGCGTGCCGTGAAGCCGACATTCCGATGCCGCATGTCATATCGGAGTCCGGACGTGCCCTGACCGCCCACCACAGTCTCCTTCTCATCGACGTGATCGACGTCGAGACCCGCCTCGTGGGGGAGATCGGTGAGATCCCCGGGGATGCACATCCAGTGGTCCACGCTCTGAACGATACGCTCGGCGCGATGGATGCCCGGAGCCTGCACGAGGTGTTTCACGACGCGTCGTTCTGGAAGGATCGCCTACGATCGCTGTTCAACAGCGGTGTGGTGAACCTCTCCGAACGAGCCCTCGGTGATCGACTCTTTCTTGCGATCATGGCGCGTGGAGCCGAGATCGCCCGTCAATCGCCGGAGGACTACGAGGAGATCCTTCCGCAGATGGAGGCCGCCCTCGTCGACCGATATTTCTGCAACTTCTCTCTGTTCCAATCGCTGCCGGATTCCTGGGCCGTGGATCAGATCTTCCCGGTCATGCCGATTCATCGGCTGACCCAGAGGCCGACCCGGCGCGGGGTCTTGCAGGACGTCACCTGCGATTCGGATGGCAAGATCGATCGCTTCGTCGGAGAGGAGGAAGGGGAGTTCGGTCTGCTCTTGCACCAGGTGAACGACGGCGAGCCTTACATCCTGGGCGTGTTCCTGACCGGAGCCTATCAAGAGATACTGGGCGATCTGCACAACCTCTTCGGCGATACCAACACCGTGCACCTGAGATTGGAGCCGAACTCCGATTCCTCGGCGTACGAGGTGGTCGGTCTGGCGCACGGCGACACCGTCACGGACGTGTTGGCATACGTGCAGTTCGAGACGGAGTCGCTGATTGCGAGCTTTCGAAAGAAGGTGGCCAGAGCGGAGGGAATCACACGCCCCGAAGCGAACGCGTTCATTGCGGACTACATCGAGGGGCTCGCAGGTTATACCTACCTGGAAGGGAATCTGCCGTAGTCGGGGAACCCTTACCGGCGATCCACAGTATCCGACGCGTCCAAGCCATCCCGACCCGAAAACTCGAAGTCAGGACTTCCTCGTGTCAGAAACCAGAGCCATGAGCGGTCGACCCGCCGCACCCCGATGGAACCGCCGGGGCGTATGCCGTGCTCTGGCTCTGGCCATCCCGCTCCTGGTGATGGCACCGTCGTTGCGGGGGCAGCTCGTTCCACCCAGGGAGGGGACCGAAGCCAATCGGGAGGCTCCGTCGGGCGAGCGGATCGAATACGATCACGCCCTCGCTCCCCGGGCTCGCGCCGTCCGTGCTACCCAACAAATCGAGATGGACGGCCGCCTCGACGAGATGGTCTGGAGTCAGGCTACGCCGATTACGGATTTCATCCAAGAGGACCCGCTCGAGGGGCAGCCGGCCTCGGAGCCGACCGAGTTCCGGGTGGCCTACGATGACGACGCTATCTACATCGGCGCGATGCTCTACGACGCGAGCCCGATCACCACGCGACTGGCCCGGCGCGACCCGGACAGGGCCGACTTCGACTTCATCACCGTCAGCCTCGACAGCTACCACGATCACGAGACCTCGTACCAGTTCTCCGTCAATCCCTCCGGGGCGATTCGCGACGCCGTCTCCTCCAGCGGTGGTGGAGGCGGTGGAGGCGGTGGAGGCGGTGGAGGCGGTGGTGGTGGTGGCGGTGGCGGTGGCGGTGGTGGCTCGGATACGTCGTGGGACCCCGTCTGGGACGCGGCGACGGACATTTCGGAAGTCGGTTGGTCGGCGGAGATGCGGATCCCCTTCAGCCAACTTCGGTTC
>JAHEKL010000218.1 GCA_024638345.1 Gammaproteobacteria bacterium
CCGTTCTCAGCCAGAGGTCCTCCGGCGAAGCGGTGAACCTCCAGCAGCTGGTATGGATTCGAGCCGAGCGGCCTTGGGGTCAAACCGTGAACGAGCTACCACACCCGCAGCCACCCGTGGAGGCGGGGTTACTGAAGGTGAACCCCGAGCCCATCATGGTGGTCACGTAATCGATCTCGATGCCTTCGAGGTACTGGGCGCTGAATGGGTCCACGAACACCCGGATCCCCTGGGAGAGATCGAAAATCTCGTCCTCTTCTTCGGGCGCGTCCTCGATGTTCAGCCCGTACTGGAAACCCGAGCATCCACCGGGAAGCACCGCCACACGAAGTCCTGATTCCGCACTGCCGCCGTGCTCGTCGATGAACGACTGCACCTTGCTCAGGGCGGTTTCTGTCAGCTGAATCTGCATCGTCTTCATCGCTCCCCATCCATCGGGGTCCAAAAACGCCTAATTCTCTTGGTCGAGGAACTGCATCCCAAAAAACCCTCCTCGACGTAACCTGTTACCCCCGCTGGCCCGCGGGGTTCACGCGCAGGGCCCTGGGCCGCGGGAAGGCTGCGCCCGGAGAATCGAAGGTATTCAGCCGAGCGGACCGGGGTCAACAGGGTGGCGGGAGAGCGTCCGGATCAACGTCCGGGTTGACGATGGAATCGGGCGGCGTGTCCCCCGCGCCGGGAGCGTCCGGGTCCGCCGCAGGAAGCGCGGGCGGTGGCGCTGTGCGCATCAGCTCGGCGCTACCTCCCCCGTCCGGGATGCCGTTGATGTTCCTGACGCCCTCGATGGTCACCTCGTACGGTGTGTCCAAGAGAGGAGGGACCGACAGAATCAGCACCAGCTCCCGCGCCGGCAGGACGGGGCCCGCATCGTCCTGCTGCGCGCCAGGCTGTGGCCCAGGTGGAGGAGTCGGATCGACGGCGGGATCGGCTGGTGCCCCGTCCGGGTCGTCGCCGGGCGCATCCGGATCCGGCGGTGCCGCGGCCGCATCGGCTGCCTGTCGGTCCTGCCACTCGGCGACATGTACGATTTCGGTCACCTCGATCGGCTCGCCCTCTTCGGGAGTCACGGTGGCCCCGACTCCGTCCAGCGGTTCGGTCGGGTCGATGTAGTCGTCGAAAGTCGCGACCACGGACAAGGAGTCGCCCATGTCCACTTCATCCAGCATCGCAGCCGTGGTATCCGGGGCGAGCAAGGCGAGCTCCGCGACGATCAGGGTATCACCGGGCGAGACCGTGATGTCGACCGAGTCCTGAATCTCGACGAATCCCGGCTCTCCATCGCGGTTGCCGTCTTCGTACGCGACCAGCGTGTAGGAGCCGGAAGGCAGGTACGGAAGCGAGAATACACCCGTGGAGTCGGACACCACGCTTCGGACGACGCCCTCGTCGCCCCTCGACGCGTCCACTCTGGCCTCCTGAACCTCTTGGAGAGTCAGGCGCTCCGACACCAGGCCCGCGACCAGATTCGGCTCGAACTCGGGCCCGGTGGAGAAGAACAGGTTGAAAGCCTCGCCCATCGAGTTCTGGAATCGGTCCTGAAAGCGCGGAAGGACCGTGATCTGATAGAGCGATCCCGCCGTGAAGCCTCCCTCCATCGAGATCTCGAGGCCGGCACCGCTCGTGCGGACCTCGACCTCTCCCGTCTGGGGGGAGACGACAACGGCATCACGCGGCGAGCCCCTCGTCAGCCTCTGGCTCATGGTGCGTGGGAAGCGTATCTGCACCGGTCCGTCGAACGGCTCCACCGTGGACAGATTCGCGGGTCTTGTCTCGCTGACCGTCAGAAAGGTCTCGGGCACGGGGCCGCCCTGCGGTGCCTGCGGTCGGGCGCAGCTCCACAAGATCGCCCCGGACGCGACGAGGGCGACCACCCGTGCGGCGGTCACGACCGCTCGAGCGCCGAGAGCTTGTGCAGCAGTTTCGTCTTCTGATCCCTGAACACGGTCGCCTTCTCTTTCTCCTTCTGGACGACCTCGGCGGGCGCACGCTCCACGAAGTTGGGGTTCGCTAGCTTGTTTTCCGCGCCCCGCACCTGGCCGTCCAATCGCCCGATCTCGGAGCGGAGTCGCTCTCGCTCTCGGTCCAGGTCCAGCAGACCCTCGAGCGGCATGAACAGCTCCGTTCCGTTCTTCAGGACCGCACTGGCTCCGGCCCCCTGCCCTTCCGGCTCGCCGTATTCCAGATCCGAGATCTTCGCGAGCCTCTCCAGGCTGCGCCGCTCGCTGTCCAGCTCCCTCCGGCTCGCGTCGGGGACTCCGCTCAGGACCAACGTCACGGGCGCTCCTTCGCCGACGCCGTACTCCTTGCGGATGCTGCGCACGGTGGTCACCAACTCCTGGAGACGACCGATCGAGGCCTCGGCTTCGGGATCCTCCCTGGACTCGTCACCCTCCGGCCAGGGGGCTACCAAGAGGCTCTCCGGTCGCGCAGTCTCCTGAGGCCACGGGATGCGATCCCACAGGTGCTCCGTCACGAAGGGCACCAGAGGATGAAGGAGACGCAGCACCCGATCGAACACGTGCACCAGAACCGCGCGGGCAACCTCTCGGGAAGAGCTGCCATCGTCGCCACGGAGCCTTCCCTTCGAGAGCTCGAGATACCAATCCGCGAAGTCGCCCCAGAAGAAGTGATACGCGCGATCCACTACGTCGTGGAGCCGAAATCGCTCCATTCCGTCCGTCATCTCTCGCGCGGTTTGGGACAGCCGCGACAGGATCCATCGATCCGACCGCTCGAGTCGATCCTGAACGGAGTCCAGCGCGGGAACCGGCTCTTCGCCGACCGACATGAGGGTGAAGCGACCGGCGTTCCATAGCTTGTTCGAGAAGTTACGGCCCGGGGCGAAGGTGCTCTCCAGATCCTCGTGATCCAGTTGGATGTCCGTTCCAACCCCGCAAAGGGACAGCACGGTGAAGCGAAGCGCGTCCGCTCCGAACTGTTCGACGACCGCCAGTGGATCGATCCCGTTGCCGAGCGACTTGGACATCTTGCGTCCTTGGGCGTCCCGGACGGTCCCGTGGAGATAGACGTCAGTGTAAGGCGGCTTCCCCATGAACTCGTACCCGGACATGATCATGCGGGCGACCCAGAAGAAGAGGATCTCGGGGGCGGTCGTCAGCACATGCCCCGGATAGAACGCCTCGAGGTCGCTCGTCTCATCCGGCCAGCCGAACACCGAGAACGGCCAGAGCCAGGAGCTGAACCACGTGTCCAGGACGTCGGAATCCTGCTCGATCTCCGCGGACCCACACTTCGGGCACACGTCCGGATCTTCGCGGAGTGCGAATATTCCTTCGCAACCCGCCGCTCGGCAGTACCAGACGGGAATCCGATGACCCCACCAGAGCTGCCGTGAGATGCACCAGTCGCGGATGTTCTCCAGCCAGTCCTCGTAGACCTTCTTCCAGCGATCGGGATGAAATCGGATGGTGCCATCGCGGGAAGCCGCCAGCGCCGGCTCCGCCAGGGGCTTCATCCGTACGAACCACTGCTCCGACAGACGGGGCTCGACTACGGTTTCGCATCGGTAGCACCGGGGCACCGAGTGCGTATGGGCCTCGGCGCCGGCGTACAGACCCCGATCCTCCAGAGTGCGAACGACGGCCTTACGGGCCTCGAGCCGATCCAGTCCCTGTAGGGATTCCGGAACCCGATCGTTCGTCCTGGCCTCGGGGGTCAGAATGTTCAGGATCTCCAATCCCGTTCGCCCGGCGATCTCGAAGTCGTTGGGATCGTGCGCAGGAGTGACCTTGACCATGCCGGTCCCGAACTCTCGATCCACCCACTCGTCCGCCACGATGGGGATCTCCCGTTCGGCGAGCGGGAGGATGGCCCGCTGTCCGACGAGTGGCGCGTAGCGTGGATCGTCCGGATGAACCGCCACCCCGGTATCTCCGAGCATCGTCTCGGGCCGGGTCGTCGAGACGGTCAGCGCCCATCTGCCGTCCGGCATCCGCTGGATCGCCTCCCCACCCGCAGCCTTGGCCGACTCGGCCGCGGGGAAAGCCTCCTCGCTGAGTGGATACCGCAGGTGATGAAGCTTCCCCTGGGTCTCGGTGCCTTCGGCCTCCTCGTTCGACAGGGCCGTCAGGCACCGCGGACACCAATTGATGATGTACTCGCCGCGGTAGATCAGCCCCTTTTCGTACAGTCGGACGAAGACTTCCCGGACCGCGCGGGAGAGCCCGGGATCCAGTGTGAAACGGGTTCGCTCCCAATCACAGCCGGCTCCGATCGCCTTGAGCTGCTCGAGGATCGTACCGCCCGTCTCCTCCACGAACTCCCAGACCCGAGCGACGAACGCCTCACGACCGATGTCGAAGCGGGTCTTCCCCTCCTCGGCGAGGATTCGCTCCACGACGTTCTGGGTCGCGATACCGGCGTGATCGGTCCCTGGAATCCAGACCGCGGCGCGCCCCTGCATCCTTCGCCATCGGATGAGAACGTCTTGGAGGGTGTTGTTCAGCCCATGACCCATGTGCAGAACCGCGGTCACGTTGGGAGGCGGAATCACGATTACGAACGGATCCCGGCCCTCGTCCAGCACGGCCGAAGCTGGAACGTGGAACGCCCCCTGCTCGATCGCGCGGGCGTAGAGCGGTCCCTCGATGGAAGAGGGATCCAGGCGGGTGGGGAGGACTTCAGCCACGTCGAGCCTTCGACTCAGCGAGCCGTCGCGAGCGGGTCGCAGTCCTCGTCGTGGAGCGCGGCGATCTCCTCGAACAAGCTGTCCGGGAGCGAGAGGAACGCTTGGGCCTCCATCGGGGCGAACTGGGCATCCGTCATGTCACG
>JAHEKL010000219.1 GCA_024638345.1 Gammaproteobacteria bacterium
AAGTGGACGAAGAGTAGCCCGGCCCGCCGGGGCCGGGAAACGCAATGGCCGAGTCGGTCGGTGTCCTGATCGCTCTGACGGCGGGGATTCTCTCCTTCCTGTCCCCGTGTGTCCTGCCACTGGTTCCCTCGTACCTCTCGTTCGTCACCGGAATGAGCCTCGAAGACCTGAAGGAGGGGGCGGATCGGGGTCGCACGCTGAGATACGCCACGCTGTTCGTCCTGGGATTCTCCTCGATCTTCCTGCTGCTCGGGGCCTCGGCCTCGTTCCTGGGTCAGTTCTTCCGATACTACGAGATCTGGATCGCTCGAGTCGGTGGGGTGGTCATCCTGGTGCTGGGATTGCACCTGGCAGGAATCCTTCGAATCGCGCCTCTCTTCCGGGAAATCCGCTTCCAGGTGTCCGACCGACCGATCGGGTATCTGGGTGCCGCCGGGGTCGGGATGGCCTTCGGAGCCGGATGGACCCCGTGCATCGGACCGGTTCTCGGAGCCATCCTGACGTTCGCAGGGGCGCAGGAGACCTTCTGGAGGGGCGTCGGGCTACTCGGCGTCTACTCGGCTGGGCTCGCCGTTCCGTTCCTGCTCACGGCCGTGGCGGTGGATCGCTTTCTGGTCGTCTTCTCACGCCTTCGTCGCTTCCTTCCCTCGATACAGAGGGCCTCGGGCCTCCTCCTCGTTCTTCTGGGGATCCTTCTGATCACGGGTAGCTTCACGGCGCTCACGAGCTGGTTGGTACCCTTCACACCGGACTTCCTCTTGGAGCGTATCTGACCGGCTCGTCCCGGTCGTCCTCCACCAGAGACTGCTCCAAAAGCTGACGTCGAAGCAACGTCGCGTATACCCCACCGCGCCTGACCAGCTGACCGTGGGTGCCTTCCTCCACGATCCGCCCTTCGTCGAGCACCAAGATCCGATCGGCGTGCATGACCGCGGTGACGCGATGTGAGATCAGAAACGAGGTCCTTCCCCTGAGCGACTCCCGAAGCTGGCTCAGAATACGCGCCTCCGTGTGTGTATCGACCGCGCTCAACGCGTCGTCGAGGATCAGCACGGTCGGATCGCGCGCCAGCGCCCGTGCCAAAGTGGCTCGCTGCTTCTGCCCGCCCGAGAGGTTGATACCCCGTTCTCCGAGGCGGGTCTGGTAGCCCCAGGGGAACTCGACCACCTGCTCGTGCAACTGCGCGACCTCCGACGCCTCCAAGATCCTCGGATCGATCTCGTCGGAGGTTCCCAACGTCTGGATTTGCAGACCGAGTCCAACGTTGGAGGCGATGGTCTCCGAGAACAGGAAGGTGTCCTGCGGGACCATTCCGATGACTTCGCGGAGGCGCTGCGGATCGTACTCGGGGAGTGGAACGCCATCCAACAGGATCTGGCCCCGGGTGGGATCGTAGATACGAGGAATCAAAGACACCAAGGTGGATTTCCCCGCACCTGTGGGACCTACGATCGCGACCGTCTCGCCCGGCTCGACCGAGAGGGACACATCTTGCAGCACATCGCGCTCGCTCCCCGGGAACTTGAAGGACACCTCCTTGAACTCGATTCGCCCCTCGGCCGGGCGTGCGATCCGACCGACGCCCGGTTGGATTCGAGGCTCGGCGTGCAGGATCTGGTTGATGCGGCCCATCGACGCCTCTCCTCGCTGGAACAGGTTCACGACCCATCCGAGTGCGATCATCGGCCAGGTGAGGAGATTGAGGTAGAAGATGAACGCGACCAGATCCCCCACCGTAATGGTCGCTGCCATCACCTGACCGCCACCGAACCAGACGACCAGCACCATGGCGGCTCCCGTGATGAGACCGAGCGTCGGGTTCATTTGGTCGAATCGGAGGGCCTGGTCGTCCTCCTGCACGTATGCGCGGACCAGCCGCACACCGGTGAGGTTCTCCTGGACCTGATTGGACATGGTGGAGAACTGTTCCTGGATCCGCTGAAAACGCTCATGGATGATCCTGCCGAACCACAAGACGACCGGTGGGAGGATCAACATGGGCACGAGCACCAGGCCCGTGAGACTGGGAGAGATGAGGGTCATGAGTGTGAGCGTGAATGCCGACATGACTGCGGTGTTCACCGAGTACATGACCGCAGGTCCGACTGCCTGTCTGACCGCAAGTGTGTCGTTGGTCGCGCGGCTCATGATGTCGCCGGTACGCTCCTTGTCGTAGAAGGAAGCGTCCAGTCGTAGCAGGTGTCTGAAGAAATTCGCACGAAGGTCGCACTCCACCTGGCGACTGATGCCGTTCAGGAGCTGCCTCATACCGAACCTCGCCACACCGCCGAGGACCGCCGCGGCCAGGATCAGACCGGCATAACCTGCGATGAGCCCTTCGGTGGTGTCCGGCGACTCGAGCGCGTCGATCGCAATGCGAAGCAGCCACGGACCGGCGACCGAGAAAGCGTTCGACACCACCACCAGCAGGATGCCCAGGAGCATCCCCTTCCGGTAGGGCCGGAAGTAGGGCAGGACGGTTCTCAGATGGCTCATTCGACTCGGAGGCGGTGTAGTTCGAGGGAGTGATCGAGCCACGCTTGTCCAGGCGCCTTGCGGGCGGATGGACAGACAGGCCGGTCTGAAGTGATGCGACGAACCTGCTCAGCGCGAGAATATAGAGTGATCGGACGTAGGAATGTTCCGCCCATGGTCTGGACCCGTCCTGGCCTTACGGTCCTGCTCGTCTTCGCGATCGCCGCCTGCGCGCCGGGTTCCGACGGTCGCTCGGAGGCCGAATCCACCGAAGGAACTCGGACGGGCGACCGCCGGTCGGAGTCCGCCGCGGAGTCGTCCGCGAGTTCTCCGATGGGAGGTCTTCGGGCTTCCGAGGAGGGCGTGGAACCTGAATCGGACGCCCCTGATGTGCCGGAGGCTCCCGAAAGCGCTCCTCGAGCGCTCGAGCCGGCGTCGGTCGAGGAGCCGAGGGCCTCGCAACGCCGCGTGGACTCCGAGCCTGCCGGCTCCGTCGAGGGTACCGCCTCTCTTCCTTCTGTCAGTGGCGGCTCTTCCACGCTGGAACCGAGTCCGGCCGCGGACCCACCCGCCCTCGGTGATCCGGCCGCTCTCGATGATCCGGGCCCGGATCCACTCTACGTTCCCGCAGGAACCGTCATCCCGGTGGCAGTGGGGCTCACCCTTTCGACGCGGACGCATGAGGCCGGGGACGCATTCTTCGCAACCCTTCTGGACGAGGTCTTGGCCGCCGATGGGATGGTCCTCCTACCAGCGGGCGTGAGGGTCGAAGGGACGATCAGCGACTCGCGTCGAAGCACGGACGCGGACGAGGCCCCTGTCCTCATCCTGGACTTCGACGCCATCGTGATCGAGGGCGCAAAGACCCCCTTCGAGGCGGTCGTGACCGATAGCGGAACCGAGAGCAGCTCCGCGGCCACGGGGACCCGCAGCGCGGTCACGGTCCTGACGGGAGCCGCGGCCGGCGCCGTTGTCGGTCGGCTGCTCGGAGGGGACAGTCGCGGCGCGATCCAGGGTGCGGCCGTGGGCGCGATCGGCGGAGCGGGCATCGCGATCGTCACAAGGGACGGACACGCGGTCATTCGAGAGGGAACCCGAATGACGCTTCGATTGGAGGCGCCCGTCCCACTGACGTTCGACCCTCGATGAGCCCAACCCGGGCAGCGGAGCCCTGCCTGGCCGTCCCGGCCAGGGGCTCAGAACCCCGCGGCTAGCCCTCCTCGTCTCGGATCCGCGTACCCTTCCAGCCTGCCATCCGGAAGAATCAGGATCGCCTGAACGTCGCCGGACGTCCCTCCCCGCTCCTGGACGAGGTGTCCCAGTGCCTCGAGGGAGTCGATCACCGCCGGTCTCAGTCCCCCTCTCTCGAACACGATCCGGTCCGGTAGGTGCTGATGATGGACCCTGGGCGCGTTGACCGCCTGAACCAGGCTCATCCCGAAGTCCACCACGTTCACGACCGTCTGAAACACCGTTGTGATGATCGTGCTACCGCCGGGTGTTCCGAGGACCATGAAGAGCTCGCCTTCGGGGTCCTCGACGATCGTAGGCGTCATCGCGGAGAGCATTCGCTTTCCGGGCTCGATCGCGTTTTGCTCTCCCTGCACGAGACCAAACTGATTGGGTGTGCCCGGTCGCGAGGTGAAGTCGTCCATTTCGTTGTTCAGCAGGAAACCGGCGCCCCGGACGGTGACCCTGCTACCGAAGAGCGAGTTGAGCGTCGTGGTCACGGCGACGGCATTACCCTGGGCGTCCACGACGGAGTAATGGGTGGTTTCGGTGCCTTCCAAGACGACGAGGCCCGGACCGACCTCGGACGAGGGCGTGGCGGCATCGGGCGATATGTCTCGGCTCCGCTCCCGCGCGTACTCCTGCGAGACCAGTCTCTCGAGGGGTAGATCCCCGTAGTCCGGGTCGGCTAGGACTTCATTTCGATCGGAGTACGCGCGCCTCCACGTCTCCGCGAGGAGATGGATCATGCTCGTGGAATGCCACCCGAGTGGGCCGACCTCGCGTTCCTCGATCATGTTGGCCATGAGCGCCATGGTGGCGCCCCCGGACGATGGCGGCGGCATCGAGTGAATGGTGTACCCTCGGTACTCGAAGCTCACGGGGTCGCGCCAAATCGCCTCGTAGGAGGCGAGGTCTTCCATGGTGATCAAACCCCCTCCCCGTTCCATCTCCGCCACGAGGAGGCGCGCCGTCTCACCGGAGTAGAACCCCTCCGGTCCCTGGTCGCGGATCCGCGCTAGTGTTCGAGCCAGCTCCGGCTGACGAAAGACCTCTCC
>JAHEKL010000220.1 GCA_024638345.1 Gammaproteobacteria bacterium
TCGAATCGCGCCGTATATCATGCGAGCGTTCACAGTGACTCCGCGGAATTGCTGTTGGGGACAGCCTCGAGCGGCGACTGCTTCGCTGAGGCTCCGGAGCGTCAAAAGATGTCCTCGGGACGGCGAAACGAGCAAGGGATCTCTTTCTGGGGGACCGGCCCGACCGCCGGGCACGGGTGCACCCGCGCTCAGGATCGGGTCGTGGTTCTTGCGGTCCGAGCTCGGGTGAAGCGAGAAAGAACCTGGCGCTCCGTTTTCTCGACCAGGCCTTGTGTCTCGAAGACACCGAAGACGGACGAGCCGCTACCCGAGAGCATCGCCGGGCTAGCGCCTTCGGAAGTGAGCACGGACTTGATCTCCCTCAGCTCGGGCCGGAGGGGAAAGAGGACCTCCTCGAAGTCGTTTCGAGCGCGTGCCGCCGTCGCCGCCCAGGTTTCTCCGAAAACCGGGAGATCCGCCTCACTCGAAGTCTCGCGCTTGGGCACCTCTTCTCGATGCGAAGCGAGAGCTTCGTATGCCCAGGCCGTTGCGATCGGCTGATCCGGCAGTACCAGCAGGATGTGACGGGAAGGCAGGGCCTCCAGTCGCACGATCTGGTCCCCGTGGCCGCGACCCAGGGCTCGGGCGACGCCCGAGACGAAGAAGGGTACATCGGCACCGAGTCTTGCTCCGAGTCGCATGAGCTCCGACGGCTCGAATGGCTCCGAGTGGAGCTCGTTCAGCCCTCGGAGAACCGTGGCTGCGTCCGACGAGCCCCCACCTAGACCCGCCCCGTGGGCGACGCGCTTGATCAGGCGGATGCGAAGACCCCGGCACGTCACGCCCCTTGCGCGAGCCTCCTCCCTGAAGAGCTCCGCAGCTCGCACCGCGAGATTCTGTGGTGCGGGTCCCAGGGCATTCTGGGGGAGTCCCTGGAGCTCGAGGGTCGTGGCTGCCCCCTCTTCAACCTCCAACTCGACTTCATCGCACCACTCGAGCGCCTGTAGTACGGTCTCGATTCGATGGTAGCCCGAAGCTTCCCGGTCCAACACCGCCAGATAGAGGTTGACCTTGGCGGGTGCTTCCCCGGACCATGCCACGGGGCTCACGGACTATCCGGCGCCGTTTTGTGGAGCTCCGACTCCACGGCCTCTTCCGCGTGTCCGAGCTCCGAGAAGGAGAGTCCCAGGCGTCCGGCGAACCAGAGCCCGAGGAACGTTATGGGGAAGAAACCCCCGAGATGGTATCCGAACGCGAACGCGAGGGTCGATTCCTCGGCCACTCCGTAGACCTCGTGGAGGCCGATCACCGCCGCGGCGTGGAACGTGCCGAAATACCCTGGGGCCGACGGTACCGCGACCCCCAGGGCGATGACGGCCTGGACGAACAGCGCGGCGAAATACCCCTCCTCGACCCCGAATGCGAGGAAGGCGAGCCAGAACGAAACCCCGTTCCAGGCCCAGATCACGAGGGACCAGGTCAGGCCCGCGAAGACCAGTCGGGGGCTCCGAAGCGACTGGAGCCCCTTCAAGAACGACTGCATCAGGTCATGCAGGAACTCGTGGTGGCGTCCGGGGAGGAGGGACAGGAGCCGGTCGGTACCACCCATGACCGCGTTCGGGAACCAGATCAGAAGAACGAGGAATCCGAGCAGAAGACCCATGACCCCCAGGACTCCGACCAGCGTCCCCGCCAGCGGTTGGGAGCCGATCATCGGTTCCCGCGGGAAACTGGGGTGAAACACCGCGAGCCCGAGGAGGAGGAAGATCGCGATCGCATCCAGAAAGCGCTCGACGACGAGCGAGCCCACGGCGCCGCTGACGGTGACGGGCTCGAGCCGCGAGATGGACCACGCTCTCGCGAATTCACCAACCCGCGCCGGGAGTAGGTTGTTCACCGCGAAGCCGATGCAGACTGCGGCAAACCGTGTGGATAGCGCCGTGCTCGGGTCTATCGGGTGAAGAAAGACCCTCCACCGGAGCGCTCGGGTCAAGAAACCCGAGGTTGCGACTGCCACGGCGGCCAGCAGGAGCCACCAGTTCGCGTCCCTGATCTCTCCCCAGACCAGAACCGGGTTCACGTCGCGCAGGACCCACCAGATGAGCGCGGCGCTGACCACGAGTCCGACGATCGCCTTCCAGTCCCATCTCACAACTTCAGTACCCGATGGGTGGGACCCACAGGCCCGGCTCTCGAACTCTCGAGGGTGCGGCCAGGATCAGGCGACGCATTTCGGCGACCGCCGACTTCATGCCGACCGTGAGCGCCCGGGAGACGATCGAGTGGCCGATGTTCACCTCCTCGATCGCAGCAAGCGCGGCGATGGGCGTCACGTTGGCGTAGGTGAGCCCGTGTCCGGCGTGTACAGCGAGCCCCATCTCGAGGGCGTCACTCGCCGCCCGGTGGAGTCTCTCCAGCTCGCGAGCATGCGCCTCGCTCGTGGAGGCATTGGCATACTCGCCGGTGTGCAACTCAACGGCTTCGGCACCCAGGGTCTTGGCTACGCTCACCATGTCCTTCACGGGATCGATGAAGAGCGAGACTCGGATCCCTTGGGCCTGCATTCGGGTCGTCGCGGCTTCCACGGAGCTCCGGATCTCGGTAGAGGCCAGATTGAGCCCTCCCTCGGTCGTGAGCTCCTCTCTCCGCTCGGGGACGAGCGTGGCCTGCATGGGCCTCAATTCAGTTGCGATGAGGACCATTTCGTCCGTCGCCGCCAACTCGAGGTTCAGTCCTGTTCGCACGGTCTCGCTCAGAAGCCTCACGTCCCGATCGGAGATGTGTCGGCGATCTTCCCGGAGGTGTACGGTAATCCCGTCGGCGCCACCCAGCTCGGCACTGAAAGCTGCGTGGACCGGATCCGGCTCGTCCGTTCCACGGGCCTCACGCACCGTCGCCACGTGGTCGATGTTGACGTAGAGTCTCATGTGTACCTCAGGAAGAGTGCGTCCAGCCTCTCCGACAGGGACGGATCCAGCTTCTCACCCAGCAGGGCCAACGTTCTTCGTCCGAGAGCCGCATAGAGCTCGGCCTCTTCAGGCTCCAATGCCCGCAGATGCAGCTCCAGAGTCTCGCTGTCCCCTCGCTTCAGGGGACCCGTGAGCGCTCGCTCCGTCCCAAGGGCCCTCACGTTGTCGAGTGTTCCGCTGGCCAGAGCGACCAGAGCCGCCTCCGCCTCTTCGTGTGATGCACCGGCACGCTCGAAGAGCCTGGCTCCCGTCTCGAGTACGGTCACGAGGTAGTTGGAGACCATTACGGCAGCCGCATGATAAAGGGGACGTCCGCCGCTGGGAACGGTGATCGGGTGGCCACCGACCTGCCGAGCCAACCGCCGGGCGGCCAACAGCGCCTCCGGCTCTCCCGATACCGCGAAGTATGATCCGTGGAAGCGATCGGCTCGCGCCACTGGGTTGGCGACAGACTCCAGGGGATGAAGCGTACCGACCGAGTACCCCCTGAGATGGAGGGGCTCCAGCACCTCCGTGTCGAGCGCGCCGGAGCAGTGAAGCACGACGCAACCGGCTTGCGGCTCGCCCGTGCTCGCCAGCTCCTCGGCCACCTCCTGAACCGCTCGGTCGCTGACGGTGAGAAGGACGGTGGTTCCCGGGACCCCGGGAGGCTCGAGACCGGTCCGGTACCCCGCCCGGCCCTCCGAGAAGAGGGGATGACCCGGTGGGGAGGCCCGCCTGCCGTGGTAGTCCAGCAGTACGTCGGGGTCGGAGAGCGCGAGCGCGTGACCCAGCGCGAGGCCCAGCCGACCAGGGCCGATGAAGGTGATCCGTTGCATCTTCGGGGCTATAGCTCGGAGAGGCTGACCTGTGGTTCTCGACGCAATCGGCCGACCAACGATTCGGGTAGCCGGGCCGTCAGTCGAATCCGCGTGCCGTTCTCGTGCTGCTCGATGACCTCGCCTTCACGGTGCACGGCGGCTAGGAGAGCTCCCGCCCCCGCTGGTATTTCCACGCTGAACGGAGGCCGCCGAGCACGCACGCGTGCACGTAGGGCCTCGATGAGAGCCTGGAGTCCGCCTTCCTCCACGGCGGAGGCGAAGACCACCGGCGTCGACTCCAGAGCCCTGAAGCGGTTTCGCACGACCTCCTCTTCTTCGTGGGTGATCCGATCCACTTTGTTGAAGAGAAGCACCTGGGGCCGATCTGCCAGCTCGAGGTCCTCCAAAACCTCTTCGACGACCTTCTTCTGCTCCTCCCACTCGGGGTGAGACACGTCCACAACGTGCACAAGGAGGTCCGCCTCACGGGCTTCCTCCAATGTGGATCGGAACGACGCGACCAGGTGATGGGGAAGCTTGCGTATGAAACCGACCGTGTCGGTGACCAGCGCCTCGTACCCGGATCCGAGATCGACCTGTCGGGTGGCCGAGTCCAGCGTCGCGAACAAGCGATCCTCCACGAAGAGGTCCGTTCCCGAGAGTACATTGAGAACGGACGACTTGCCCGCATTTGTGTACCCGACGAGCGCGACTCGATACTGGCCACGGCGTCGCCTTCGCTGAGTTGCCCTCGCCTCTGCCACACGCGCCAGCTTCTTGCGCAGCTCGGCGATTCGACGATTGATCAGCCGGCGATCCGTTTCCAGCTGTGTCTCCCCGGGACCTCTTAGCCCGATCCCACCCCGGATTCTCGAGAGGTGAGTCCACATGCGAGCCAGCCTGGGAAGTAGGTACTCCAGCTGCGCGAGTTCGACCTGGACCTTGGCTTCACGGGTCCGGGCGCGGGAGGCGAAGATGTCGAGGATGAGCTAGG